>JAMOTX010000019.1 GCA_027062145.1 Candidatus Altimarinota bacterium
CCAGATGCTAAACCTTGAAAATTAAAAGAAAGTAATATAGCGGTTAATATTTATGCTACAAAAAGAGGTATACTTACATGATTTAATGAAAAAGTATTAAGTAGAATCGAAGCTAGAGAAACTGTTTATGCTATCAAATATGATGAATGTTTTATTTGAAAAGAAATTTGATTAACTAAGGATTGATTTATTAAAGTTTGAGTAATTAAGCTTAAAAATAAAGATTATTCTTTATTATCTAAGGATTTTGCTTATATTAAATCAAAATATTCTGAACTACTTGAAATTGAAGATATTAAACCATGACACGTTGTTAAAAAAGTTAAGAAAACAAAAAAAGTATTTTTAGAAAAACCTAAAAATAAAATAAAAAATGTATTCTGAAAAATAACTTGAATATTTAAAAAAAATAAAAAATAGAAACTATTAGTTTCTATTTTTTATTTTGCATTTCTTCTGTTGGGGTGTAATTTTTGTTTAACAGTACTTATTTTGATATCGTACTGGTTCTGTATTATAGATAGTGTATTTTTTAACACGCTATTCTTTAAAGCATTTGCTGCATACATTTTTTTTAATTCATTTTCAGAATTATTTTTCAAAATAATATTAACAATTCAATATACATTAGTTTTTGTTTTTAAAGAGACATCTCTTATTTGATCTTTAAAAAAATTAAACATGGGATATTTATTTTTTAAGTATCTGAAAAATTTAGTTCAAGTTAAATTTCATTCTTCTCAATTTAATTTTTCATTTACTATAAACCATACAGTATCTAGTATAAATAAAGGTTTTAATATTTCTATATTACTTCAAGTTTCTTCTTTATTTTTTTGAATATTTTTTAATTTATGAGTTTCTTCAAATGAAATTTTTCATAAAAATAAATCTTCAGGAGCTATTCATTCTTTTCATTTACTGATAATGTATTTATTTATTTCTTCAATAGCTTTAAATAATCATCTAGTATAAGTTGTATCTTTATGTTGTACTCAACTATGATTATTCCTTTTTAACCTATAATATCTTTCAGCTGGAGATATTACATCAGGATCAATCTTTTCAGATAATTCCAAAAAATCTAATAATTCATCATTTGTTAATAATTCTCCCATTAGAGTTTTAGTAAAATATGAATTTATCTGAATTTTATTTATATCTATTATCGTATTTCATTTAGAATCTTTTTTATATAATTCAGTTCAATATGTGAATAATTGTTCCATAAGCATTGCTACTCATTCATCTTTTTCTGTACTGTTTGCTCCTCTAGTATTTCATAATAATTGTCTGGAGTTATAATCTGATATATTATGAGTGATTATTTCATGATATCCTAGTTTACAAAATCTTAAAATATTCATATAATCAAATTTTGATCAAGTAGGGAATTGTACTCATTTAGGTCAATCTGAAATACTTTTTGCTTCTGTATTTGTTTCAACTATATGTTCTAATTTTTCTAAAGATTCAACTAATATATTAAAAGATAACATATAGTCTTCTCTAGGAAGGTTTATATCTAAAAAATTTCAATCAATTCTTTTAGGTATTTCTTTAGGTTTATATTTATAAGATTTTGGTAAATATTTTTTAATTTTATTTAAATATTCTTCAAATCTATTTTGTTCAATACTGGTAAGCTTATTATTTTTTTCGTCATAAATATTTTTAATATATTCATATGATATTTGAGTTTCTAAAGAATTATCTTTTATATCTCATCAAAATAATATTTTATCTATTTCTTTTTGGTCATTTTCAATTTTTAATAACTCACTTTTATTTAGTGTGATTAATGATGAAGCTTCTCATAACTCAAAAGGAATTCAATTTAAGCAATAATCTAAAAATTTATTTTTTTCATTTAATGCATTAACGAATATACTTTTTTGATCTATTTCTATTGAATCTTTAGTAAAAATTTCTAAAAGTTCTATTTCATTTAAAGCATTTTCAATTTGTTTCTTTTTTTCTTTTAATATTTTTTCAAGTGTTTTTTTTGCGTCACTTAATAGTTTAACTTTTTCAGTTTCGTCTGCTTCTTTGTATAAAGTTATATTTAATCATCAAATTGTACAAAAAAGAGTTGTATTGATTCTTGTTTCAGAATCATATGAATATGTTACTTCAGCTATTTTCCATAATTCTTTATTTATCCAAATTTTTTCATCAAAAATACGAAGATTTTGTTCATTTATTAAATCTTCTATTTTTTTAGTTTCAGTTGATGTATTTATAGAGCTTTCCATAAATAGTTTATTTGTATGAATAATATTATATATTTTAGTATACTTTCTTTATATAGTCAAAAAAACAGATAAAAACAACAAAATTTATTGATTATTTTGTAAAAAATGTATACTTTTCCAAGTTCTTACAAAATAATAATAATTATTATTAAATTATGCAAAAAATAATTGTTCATATTATGAACAAAAAATGGTTTAAAACTGATACATTTGAATTAGAAATTAAACTTTTTTGAGAGATTAATAAAACTGATAATGTAAAAAATATTCTTTTTTATAAATGATCAAAAATTGATGATTTAGATTTTGAAAATAAATTAGAAAATCAATGAATTTATATTCAAAATTATTTAAATAGAGAAGATATTATAAAAACTGTTTTGGAGTTAAATGAAGAAAATGATATTCTTTATGTTCATACTACTATTGAAACAACTATGAATATTACTAATGATTTAAAAAAAATCATTGGTCAATCTTCACCTGATAATCATAAAATATTTAGAGATAAATTTATTCAAAGAGATTTACTACAAAAATACAGTGATGAATTATGAATAAGATTTTTATCTGCACCTATAAATGAATTAAGTTTTACTGAAATAAGAAATAAGGTTTGATTACCATTTATTTTAAAGCCTATCAATTGAGTTCAAAGTTCGTGAGTTGTAAAAATAAATAATAGAAGTGAATTCACTAATTATAAAGATCATTTTAATAATTTTCATAAAATTTTTGTTGAAAAATGAATTGAATGAGATATATTGATAGCAGAAGAATTTATTGATGGTAATTTGTTTTCTATCGATTATTTTGTTTGAGAAGATTGATCTATTAGAATATCAGAACCAATTAAAGAAAAATTATGAATAGATATATGAGTTGATGATTATTTCGTTTTATCAAGAATTACTACTAAAGATACTCAAGATACATTTAGATATATAAATTTAGAAAAATTTGTAACTGATAGTGTTGAAGCTATGAAAATAAAAAATTCCTTTATTCATCATGAGTTTAAAATAAATTCTAAATGACAGTTAAAAACTATTGAAATAAATTGAAGAATTTGATGAGGTAGACATGAGTTAATGTATAAAGCATTTGGTATTAATTTTTTCAGATTTATTCTTGATAGCAAACAAGAATTTCCAAAAATTAAAGAAAATGTTATTTGAGTTAATATTTTTGCAACTAAAGAATGAAAATTATTATGATTTAATCAAAAATTATTTGATGAAATATGATTAAAAGAATCTGTTTATGAATCTATTAAACAAGAATCTGCTATTTGAAAAGAAGTTTGATTAACTAAAGATTGATTTGTAAGAGTGTGAACTTTTAAATTAGCAAATGAAGATTTAGCGCAATTAAATAGAGATTATGATTTTATTGTTAATAATTATAAAGATTTATTAGAAATAGAATCAAAATATATAAATATCACAAAAATTATTAAAATATTTAAATTTAAATTTAATTAAAAAGTACTGTTTTTTTAGTACTTTTTTTTATACTTTACTTTTTAACAATTTTGCATAAAATAGGGAAAATTATTAACAAAATGATAAAAACTATGGAATTAAAAAATATTAGAAATTTTTGTATTATTGCTCATATAGATCATGGTAAATCTACTCTTGCAGATAGATTACTTGAAATAACAGGTACTATTGATAAAAGAGATATGAAGCATGGTCAAATGTTAGATACTATGGAACTTGAACAAGAAAGAGGTATTACAATTAAACTTCAACCAGTTAGAATGAATTGGAAAGGATATGAAATGAATATTATTGATACTCCAGGACATGTAGATTTTCAATATGAAGTTTCAAGAAGTTTAGCTTCAGTAGAAGGGGCTCTTTTGATAGTGGATGCTACTCAAGGAATAGAAGCTCAAACACTTTCAAATGTTTATATGGCTATAGAAAATGATTTAGATATTATTCCAGTTATAAATAAAATAGATCTTCCTGCTGCTGATTTTGATAAAGTTTCAGAAGAAATAGTAAATTTATTAGGTTGTGATGCTGATGAAATAATTGGTGTTTCTGCTAAAACATGAGAAAATGTTGAATCAATTTTAGATGAAGTTATACAAAGAGTAAGTTCACCAAAAGTATATGGTGATAAAAATCCTAATAATGATGAATTAAAAGCACTTGTTTTTGATTCTCAATATGATGCATATAGAGGAGTTGTTTCTTATGTAAAAGTATTTCAAGGTGAAATAAAAAAAGGTGATACTTGTCATTTTTTAAATACGGGTAAAAAAATTATAGCACTTGATGTATGACATTTTTCTCCAGTTTATGAAAGTGATGAAAAAATAGGATTAGGTTCTGTTTGATATGTTGTTACAGGTCTTAAAACTATTAGAGATGCAAAAGTGGGGGATACTATGTGGAAGCCAGAAGATATAGAATGACCAAAAGATAGAGCAGAAGATGCAACAGCTATTGAGTGATTTGGTGAAGTAACTCCTTTTATATATGCAGGTATTTTTGCAATGGATTCTTCAGAATATCCATTACTTAAAGATGCAATGGAAAAACTTGTATTAAATGATTCAGCTTTATTTGTTGAGCAAGAAGTTTCTCCGGCATTAGGACATGGTTATAGATGTGGTTTCTTATGATTACTACATCTTGATATTGTAAAAGAAAGATTGATGAGAGAATTTGGGATGGATGTTATAATGACAGCTCCTCAAGTTACATATAGAGTTATGATGTTATGAGATAAAACTTCAGAATATTTCAGACATAGTCCTAAATTATTGGAAAATGAAAAAGGTCAAAAATGTACTAGAATATTGATTTCAAATCCAGAAGACTTACCAAAAAGAGAAAAGTATTTATATATTGAAGAACCTATAGCAAAAGTAGAGATTATTACACCACAAGCTTATGTTTGAAACTTAATGACTTTATCTCAAGATAGAAGAGGGAATTTTAAAAATCAAGTATTTATAGATAGTGATAGAGTAATGCTTACTTATGAATTACCTATGAATGAATTAATATGAGATTTCTATGATGAAATCAAATCACTTTCTTCAGGTTACGCTTCACTTAATTATGAATTAATTAAATATAATGAAGATGATTTAGTTAAATTAGAAGTGCTTATTTTAGAAGAGAAAGTAGATGCTTTAGCATTTATTTGTCATAAATCGCAAGCTAGAATGTTATGATGAAAAGTTTGTGCTAATCTAAAAGAGTCTATTCCAAAAGCACTTTTTGTTATAAAAATACAAGCAGTTGTTTGAGGTGATGTTGTATGAAGAGAAAATATTTCAGCAATGAGAAAAGATGTAACAGCTAAGCTTTATGGTTGAGATATCTCAAGAAAAAAGAAGCTATTACAAAAACAAGCAAAAGGTAAAAAGAAAATGAAACAATTTGGTAAGGTGAGTTTACCAAGTGAAGCATTTGTTAATTTATTAAAAAAATAAAAAAGACTGAATTTATTCAGTCTTTTTTTATATTTTAATATTTATACTTATTTCAATATCTTCAGCATCTGGCATTAAAGGATTTTTCATTTTAAAAATGTTTAAACCTGGTTTAATATAAATAGGTGAGTTTTGTATTTCATATGGTATATTTAATACTTCTTGAGCTTTTTCTATAGCTACTTTAGGAGTAGTATTAGCTTTTATTAAATAATCATCAGCTCACATTTGCATAGCTTTATCAATTTTTTCTTTATCTACTATGTTTGTAAAAATAATTATTTTACAATCTGAAGATGTTTGATTTTTTATGGCTCATAAAGTTTCGAAACCATTCATAGAAGGCATCATTAAATCAAGAAGAATTAAATCAGGTTTAAATCATTCTTCAAGTTTAGCTAATCAATCAAGTCAATCAAATGCAGATTTAACTTCATATCATTCTTTTGAAAATTTAATAGCATACATTTCATTTAGAACCTTATCATCTTCGATAATTAATATTTTTTTATCCATAATATTTTATTACTTATTTATTTATATTATTTTAACACTTATATTTATTTAAAACAAAAATTATCAATTGACTATTTATTTAAATATTTTAAACAATATCTAATTCAAATGAAAAATTACTTCATTTTCATGTTTCAGATTTAACTTTTATATCAGAATTAAATTCTTTTATAAAATTATCACATATAGCAAGTCACAGTCATAATCATGATGTATTTTGTCTTTGAAGACTTGATTCAACTTGTGAAAACTTACTAAATAATGTTTCGATTTTTTCTTTTTCAATACCTATTCAATTATCAATTATTTCAAATAGTACTTTATTTCAAATTTTTGTAGACTTTAATGTAATATTTCATCATTCATTAGTAAATTTTAAAGCATTTGTTAATAAATTTATAAATACTTGTTTTAGTTTATCTTTATCAGTTTTAATTGTTAAATCTCTAAGGTTTTGGTCAAAATCAATATAAAAGTTTAATAATTTATCTTTCATAGCTAAATTTATATCATCATATACTGAATTTACAATATCCGTTATTTTATAGTATTCATAGTTATATTTAATTTTTCATGATTCTATTTTTCAAATTGATAACACATCATTTACTAATTCTATTAATCTAACTGAGCTATTGTAGCTATGTCATAATGCTTTTTTTGTTTCTTCAGTTATGTCTCACATATCTCATTCTAATATCATAGATAGATATCATCTAATTGATGTTAATGGTGTTCTTAGTTCGTGTCATACTATTGATATAAATTCATCTTTAGTATTATTAATTTTTATTAAATTTTCTTCAGCTTCTTTTAACGATTTCAATTCTCTTAAATCGCTTATCATAAGAACTGTTCATCATTTTTCAGTAGGAGTTCAGCTACATAAAACTGGTATTATATTTCAATTTTTAGCTTTTATTAAAGCTTCATATTTTATTTTTTTAGTTTCTTTATTATTAAATTTTAAATTTTTAATAAGAGCTATACTTTTATCATTCCAAAAAACAGAATAATTTTTTCAAATTATTTCTTCAAGAGTATATCATGATATTTCAGAAAATATATTATTTGCATATATTGTATTATTTTCTTCATCTCATATCCATAAGCTTTCATTCATATGTTCAACTATCTTTTTGTAAATTTCAAGATTTCATAGTTCTATATTATTTTTTGTACTCATAAAATTATATTATTTTATATATATACATTTATTTTAATACATATTCCTTTAAAACACTAGAAAAAAGACTAATTTTCTTTTGACAATTAGCTCTTTATTTATATAATCCTTCTGCTTTTTATTAAAAGGCATAGATATGGTGCCCGTAGTTCAGTTGGTTAGAATGCCAGGTTGTGACTCTGGAGGTCGAGGGTTCGAACCCCTTCGGGCACCCCATTTTTAAAATAAATTAAAAGTTTTTAAGTAGAAAGTCTTAGTCCTATACTAACTTTTTGCTCTATAGATTTTTAATTTTAAGATTCTTACAAAAGCCTTGTAAAATGAATTTTATACTTACGAATCATAATTAACTATCAGTAATGATGGTTGCATTTTATTTTTTAATTTTTATACCATTATGGTAAATAAAGACTTAGCTCTGTTTGAAGAGTTATTCAACGAATCTCCAGAAATTAAATACCCTAAATTAGGTGAAGTTATCTCTGGTACTATTATCAAAATAGAAAAGAAAAACATTTTAGTAAATGTAAATAATCAATTTACTGGTTTAGTTGTATCTAAAGAAGTAGGTAATACTGTTGATTTATCTGAATTAGAATCAGGTCAAGCAATTGATATTATGGTTTTAGGTGATTCAATAGAAAGAGGTTTATTAATTCTTTCATTAAAAAGAGCTAATCAAATCAAAAATCTTTCAAATCTTGCTAAATACAATGAAAATGCTGAAGTTATTAATGTTAGACCAACTGAAGCAAATAAATGAGGTTTACTTGTTGATATTGATGGTTTAAAAGGGTTTATACCTGTTTCTCAATTAACTCCATTACATTATCCTAGAGTTGAAGGAGCTGATCCTGAAAAAATTCTTGAACACTTAAATGGTTTAGTTGGTTTAGACTTTAAAGTAAGAGTTATTAATGTAGATGAAAATGGTAAAAAAATTATCTTTTCTGAAAAAGCTGCTATCGAAGAAGATAGAAGTAAAGCGTTAGCTTCTTTAAAAGAAGGTGATATTGTTGAATGAGTTGTATCGGGTATATTATCATACGGTCTATTTGTTACTTTCGCTGGTTTAGAAGGTCTAGTTCATGTTTCTGAAATCGATTGGGGACACGTTACTGATCCTTCAAAGTTTGCTAAGGTTGGTATGACTGTTAAAGTAAAAGTTATAGGACTTGAAAGTGAAAAAATCTCACTATCAATTAAAAGACTTAAAGAAAATCCTTGGGATGTTCTTGCTAAAAAATTCAAACTTAATGATTCAATTACTGCTCCAATTTCTAGAATTTCTAAATTTGGTGCGTTCATGGATCTTGAAGGTGGAATACAAGGTTTAATCCATTTATCTGAAATATCTCATGGAGTTGTTAAAGATATTAGAGATCATGTTAAAGTTGGAGAAGAAGTTACTGCTAAAATCATTAACTTTGAACCTACTAAAAAAAGAATTGGTTTATCTTTAAAATCATTACAAGAAGCACCTAAAGCAGCTAAAGCTGAAAAAGTTGAATCTAAAGGATGAGAAGAAGATAAAATTGATGCTGAAGTAGCTGAAACTAAAAAGGCACCTGCTAAAAAAGCTGCTAAAAAAACAGAAGAAACTAAATAATTACTAAAAGTAACTCTGGGAAGTTTTTAAAACACAGAGTTACTTAATTTAAAGACTACTAAAAGTAGTTTTGCTTATTAAAATAATTAACTAAAGATGGACAAAAAAACACTAAATTCAATGTTTGATAATTTATTACATATTGGTAATAAAAAAAATTACTGGAATCCAAATATGAAAAACTATATTTTTGGTTCTGTTAACGGTATTCACGTTATTAATTTAATTGAAACTGCTAAAAAATTAGATGAAGTTAAAGCTCAATTAAAAGAATTACATGCAAATGGTAAAAAAATTCTTTTTGTTGCTACTAAATTACAATCTAGAGATGCTTACGTTGAATTAGCTAAAGAAACTGGTCATTACTATGTATCTGAAAAATGGGTACCTGGTTTATTAACTAACTTTAAAACTATTAAAGTTAGAATTGCTACTTACTTAAAATTATTAAAAGATTCTGAATCAGGAGCTTTCGATGTTTTAACTAAAAAAGAAGCAGCAGCAAAAATGCTTGAACTTGAAAAATTAGATAAAGCATTTAAATGATTAAAAGAAATGAAAAGAACTCCAGATGTTTTATTCGTTGTTGATGGTATATATGAAGCTCAAGCAGTTAGAGAAGCTAATTCTTTAAACTTAACTTCATTTGCTATTATGAATACAAATGGTGATGATACTTCAGTTACTAATATGATTCCTGCTAATACAAATTCTGTTAAATCAACTGAATTTATTGCTAATATCATTAAAACTGAATTAACTGGAACTAAAGTTAAAGCTTCATGAGCTAAAATTCAAAAAATGGCTCCAAAAAAAGTAAGTGGTGATAAAAAAGCTGCTCCAAAAAAAGTTACTAAAACAGAAGAAAAATAGTTTTATATTTTTAATATAAATTATGTCTGATAATAAGGAAACAGCAAATATAAGAATAAAAAATGCACTATGTTATATACCTCTAGCTGCAATTTTTATTCATTTTACAGAAACAAAAAAAACTAAAGAGTTAGAAAAACATATAAAATATTGAATTATAATGTTTGTATGATATGCGATATTAAATGTTATTTTATGAATGTTTTTGTGATGAATTTTGTTTTTAGC
>JAMOTX010000020.1 GCA_027062145.1 Candidatus Altimarinota bacterium
ACTCAAAGTATTTGAGCTTATCAAGTTGAAACTGAAAATGGTAAAATTACATTTTTGGATACACCTGGTCATGAAGCCTTTACTATAATGAGAGCTAGATGAGCTAAATCAACTGATATTGCTATACTAGTAGTAGCTGCTGATGAATGAGTAAAACCTCAAACAATAGAATCAATTAACCATGCAAGAGAAGCAGGAATTCCTGTAATTGTTGCTATTAATAAAATGGATAAAGAATGAGCTAATCCTGATCATGTAAAAGGTCAATTAGCTGAAAATGGTTTAACTGCTGAAGATTGGGGAGGAGATACTCCTATGATTCCTGTTTCGGCACTTACGGGTTTTGGTATTGATGAATTATTAGAAATAATTTTACTTACTGCTGAAATGCAAGAATTAAAAGCTAATCCTGATAGAGCTTGAATAGCTACAGTTATTGAATCTCATTTAGATAGTAAATTAGGCCCTGTTACAACTGTATTAATAAATACATGAACAATTAATATGACTGACAACGTTGTATGTCAAGATTCTTATTGAAAAATTAAAGTATTAAAAAATTATAAAAATCAATCAGTTAAATTTGCTAAACCAGGTGAACCAGTTTTAATTGTATGATTGGATAAAGTTGTTGATGGTTGAGATATACTTCAATCTGTTAACACTGTTGAATTAGCTAAACAAAAAGCAGAAGAATATAAGGTTATAATTGCTAAACAAAAATCAGCTTGAGCTTCTGGACTTGCTTTATTAATGTCAAAAATCAAAGCTTGAAATTTAAAACAATTAAAAATTATTTTAAAAGCTGATACTAATTGATCATTAGAGGCAATTAAAGGATCATTGTTAAAATTATCTACACCTGAAACTACAGTTTCTGTTATTCATGGTTGAGTATGATCTATTACTGAATGAGATATTGTAATGGGACAATGAAGTTCTGCTATATTAGTTTGATATAATGTAAAAGTTTTACCAACTGCTGTATCTGTATTAGAATCATCTAAAGTAGAATATATTAGTAGTGAAATTATTTATCATATTACAGAAAGAATAGAAAAAATAGTTACTTGAATGCTTGATCCAAAAGAAATTCAAATTGATTTAGGTAAAGCTAAAGTAGGATGAATTTTCTTTACTTGAAAATGATTTATGATTGTTGGTCTTAAGGTATGACCAGATAGTGTAATTGAAAAAAATGCACTTGTTAGAATTATTAGAAAAAAGAAAATGGTATGATCTTGAATTATCGAATCATTAAAAAGTGGTATGATAGAAGTAAAAGATTTAGAATGACCAATTGAATGTTGAATTCATTTGAAAACTGATGCTGTTGTTGAAATGTGAGATGATATTGAAATACATAAAGTTATTATAGAAAAATAATATAGTGGAAACTATATTATTTTTTTGTTATATTTTACATATATGTTAAAATTATACCAAAGGTATATTATTAATAGTATTTGATTATGAGTATTTTAAGTTGAATTTGATTATTATCTGATTTAAGTGAATTAGAGCTGGATAATTTTGCTTTATTTTGTCAAGAAAAACATATTAATTCTTGAGAGACTATTTTTCATGAAGAGGATAATGCTAGTGCTATGTATATACTTAAAGAATGAAATATTGAAATAACAAGGAGTATAATTTGATGAAAGGTTATATTATGAGAGGTTCATGCAGAAGAAATATTATGAGAAATGGCATTGTTCTGAGAAAGAAACAGAAGAATGGCTACAGCTACTGCGTTAACTGATTGTACATTAATAACTATATTATCATTTTCAATAAATGAATTAACTAATAAGCACCCAGAATTATTAGATAAAATTAAAATGATTATTAACGATAGGTTAATATCAAATAAAAAAAAGATTAATTAAATCTAAAAATGGCTATATAGTCAATGTAAAATTAAATTTAAAAAGATCAGTGTAAAAAATCGAAAAAAGATTTGCATTTGGTCTTTTTTTGTATACAATACCGGCACTTCATAATTTTAATCCAATTTATTTATGTCAAATAAAGAAGATAAAATAGAGGTAGAGTGAACAATTACAAAAGCTCTACCTGGCCTGGTTTTTGATATTCAATTACCAGAAGAGTTTTGATGAGGAATTATTCAAGGTTATTTAAGTGGTAAGATGAAAAAGAATTTTATTAAGCTTATAGAGTGAGATAGAGTTTTGGTTGAGTTGTCACCTTATGATTTAAGTAAATGAAGAATAATTTTCAGACAAAAATAGTTTTTATATTCATATTGAATATAAATATTTAATTAATTTATTAATTACTATGAAAGTAAGAGCTTCTGT
The DNA here is from genome assembly GCA_027062145.1 of Candidatus Altimarinota bacterium. GTDB lineage: Bacteria > Patescibacteriota > Gracilibacteria > BD1-5 > UBA6164 > UBA6164. The sequence goes on from JAMOTX010000020.1 coordinate 2,322, forward strand.
AAAACCTATATGTGATAAATGTAAGGTTGTAAAAAGAAAAGGTATTGTAAGAGTTATATGTGAAATTGCTAAACACAAACAAAGACAAGGTTAAGCATTATCATTAATACTTACAAGTACTAAAAACATTATTTAATATATAATTATTAATTATGGCAAGAATTGCTTGAGTGAATTTACCAAATGGTAAGCATGCAGAAATTGCATTAACTTATATATATGGTATTGGGAAAACTGCTGCTAATGAAATTTTAGCAAAAGTTAAAATCGAAAAAACAACTAAAATTGAAACTATTTCTGAAGATGATTTAGATAAAATCAGAGATGAAATAAAAGAAAATCACTTAGTTGAATGAGATCTTAGAAGATTAGTTGCTGGTAATATTAAAAGATTACAAGAAATTAATTGTTATAGAGGTCAAAGACATAGAAAAAGACTTCCAGTTAGAGGGCAAAGTACTAAAACTAATGCTAAAACTAGAAAAGGTAAGTCTACAGCAGTAGCTGGTAAAAAGAAATAATAAACATATCTAATTAATTAGATATTATACTTTATAAAAATTTATTTTAAATTATGGCTAAAACAACTGTAAAGAAAAGTAAAAAAACAAGAAGAATTGTTCAACATGGACAAGCTCACATAATGGCTGGATTTAATAATACTATTGTTAGTATTACTGATGAAAAAGGTAATGTGTTAACTTGGGCTACTGGTTGATCTTCTGGTTTTAAAGGAGCTAGAGAATCTACTCCATATGCTGCTCAAATGACTGCTGAAAACGCAGTTCAAAAAGCAAAAACTCTTCATTCTATTGAATCAGTTGACGTTTACGTTAAATGAATTGGTATTGGTAGAGAACAATGTATAAGAGGTTTAATTTCTGCAGGTGTTGAATTAAGAGCAATATATGATATTACTCCAATTCCTCACAATGGATGTAGAAAAAAGAAAGTTAGAAAATTATAATATTTTCTTCAAAATCTTATATTAAACAAATATAAACTTTTAAATTTTAAATTTTAAATTTAACTATGAGGTATACTTGACCTAAGAAAAAACTTTGTAGAAGAGAAGGTGTAAATCTATTTGGTACTGAAAAATATAATTTAGAAAATTCTAAAAGAGCTCCGTTAAGAAGCAGAAAGACATCTGAATTTGGTACTCAATTAAGAAAAAAACAATTAGCGAAAAGAATGTTCGGTTTATCTGAAAAACAATTCGTTTCTTATTTTAAAAAAGCACAAAAATCTACTACTGAAGGTACTACATGAGAAAAAATGTTAAAACTAATCGAATTAAGATTAGATAATGTAGTTTATAGAGCAAACTTTGCAAGAACTAGAATACAATCTAGACAATTTGTAAGCCACGCTCACTTCACAGTTAACTGAATAAAAGTAGATGTTCCATCTATTTCAGTTAAAGTATGAGATGTTATCTCTCTAAGAGATAAATTAAAAGAAAGTCCTTTATATAAATCTTTATTAGAAGAATTAGAAGCATTTTCAAAAGAAAACAAAGGTAAAGTTTCTGGTTGTAAATGGATAGAAGTTGATTCTAAAAAATTATCAATCACTATTAAAGCGTTACCTACTAAAGAAGATTTCGAACAAATTATCGATATTCAAAAAATAGTAGAATTTTACTCAAAATAGTTTAATTATCTTTGTAATCAAAAATATAATATGCATATTATACATAATACAATTGGAGTTCCTAAGATTATACAAAAAGATTTGGAAAATAGTTCTTCTTCTTTCTCTGTATGACCATTACCTAAAGGTTATGGTGTTACTTTAGGAAATTCGCTTAGAAGAATTTTACTTTCTTCTATTCCTGGTACTAAGATTACTTGAATTAAAGTTGCTGGTGTAAGCCATGAATATTCAACTTTACCATGAGTTAAAGATAGTATTATTGATATTATACTTAACTTAAAAGGTTTAGTTCTAAGTAAAGGAGATACAGGTGTTGAATGGTTAAAACTTTCAAAATCTAAATCTTGAAAAGTTACAGCTGCTGATATTAAATGTCCTGCAGGTATTGAAATCTTAAATAAAGATTTATATATTACTGAAATTGATCAAGATGGTTTAGAATTAAATATTGATATCAGAGTTGAAAAATGAGTTTGATATCTTACTATTGAAGAATTAAAGGAAAGAGAAGAAGATGTAGAAATGTTACTTATTGATGCAAACTTCTCTCCAGTTTCAAATGTTAAATATAATATTGAAACTGCTAGATTCTGAGAAATGACTAATTTAGATTCTCTAGAAATGGTAATTACAACTAATGGAGCAATTTCTCCAGTAGATGCAATTAAATTTTCATGAGATATGTTAACTTCATATTTTTCTATATTTAATGAAGAATCGTTACAAGTGGAATGACAATTTATTTCAAATGTATCAGACTTAATAAATAAAGAAAAAGAAGAAGTACAAGAAGAATTAGAAAAAGAAACTTATACTCCTATAGAAATTATGGGATTATCTCCTAGAACATTAAATGCTTTAATTAATTGAGATATACTATCAATTGAAAAACTTACTAAATGTACTGAAACAAAACTTTCTTCTATCAAATGATTTGGTAAGAAAGCTATGACTGAGATAAGATCATCTCTTGCTGAAAGAGATTTAAAATTACTATGAGACGACTAAGGGTCTGATTTATACACTATTAAACTTATTAAAAATGAGACATAGAGTTAGAAAACATTTAAAATTTAGTAATAAAACTTTTTCGCATAGAAAAGCTATGCAAAGAAATTTACTAACATCTTTCTTCATGCATAAATCAATCAAAACAACTGTAAAAAAAGCTAAATTAATAGTTCCTATGGTTGATAAATTGATTAATATTGCTAATACTAAAGATGAAATGAATGCAATTAGATATGCAATGACATATTTATATACAAAAGAAGCTTCTCTTGAATTATTCAAGAATGTTGCTCCAAAATATAAAGGAAATAAAACATCTGGTTTTACAAGAGCTACAGCTATTTCAGAGAGAGATGGTGATAACGCTAAAATTGTATTATTAGAATTAGTTTAATTTAATTACGAATTAATAGATATGAAAACTATTACTCCTTCACAATTAAAAGGTGATGAAAGAAAATGGTATATAATAGATGCTGAAGGTAAAACTTTAGGTAGAATAGCAACTCAAATTGCTACTATTCTTAAAGGTAAAAACAAAGTTGATTTTATACCTCACTTAGATAACGGAGATTACGTAGTTGTAACTAACTGTGATAAATTTAAAGTTACTTGAAAAAAAATGACTGATAAATTATATTACAAACATACTGGTTACCTAGGTGGTCTAAAAACTATCGCACTAGAAGATTTATTAATAAAAAAACCTACTAAAGCATTAGAATTTGCTGTTAATGGTATGTTGCCAAAAAATAAATTAAGAAGTGGAATGTTATCTAGATTAAAATTATTTACATGAGCTGAACATACATTTGTTGCTCAAAAACCTGAACTTATTAAATAATAAAATTATATGGCAAAATATACATATACTATTTGAAAAAGAAAAACTGCTTCTGCTCAAGTAAAATTATTTGAGGGGAAAGGTACTGATATGGTTAATGGTAAAAAAATAACTGAATATGTAACAAGATCAGATTTATTTGATACTATTTATTCTCCACTTAAAATTTGTAAAGTAAAAGAAAAATTTTATTTTGAAGTAGCAATTACTGGTTCAGGTGTTTCAGCTCAAGCTGAAGCTATCAGACATGGTCTTGCTAGAAGTTTAGCTTCATTAGATGAAGGTAATAAAACGCTTTTAAAAGCTGAAGGATTACTTACTAGAGATGCTAGAAAAGTGGAAAGAAAAAAACCAGGGAATCATAAAGCGAGAAAGGGTATGCAATGGTCAAAAAGATAATTTTTGACATTGGTTATATTTCTTATATAATCTCACTATTAAAAAATTGGAATTATTTCCATTAATTTACTAATTATAATTGAAAAATGCCTACTATTAATCAATTAATTAAAAATAGAAGAAAAACTCCTTCTACTAAGAGTAAATCACCTGCATTACAAATGAGTAGAAATTCTTTAAAGAAAACTACTTCTATTATTGCTGGAGGATGTCCTCAAAAAAGATGAGTTTGTGTTAAAGTAACTACTATGACACCTAAAAAACCAAATTCTGCCTTAAGAAAAGTTGCAAGAGTTAGATTAACTAATGGAATGGAAGTTAATGCATATATTGGTGGTGAAGGTCATAATTTACAAGAGCATTCTGTTGTTGCTATCAGAGGTGGTAGAGCAAAAGATTTACCATGAGTAAGATACCATGTTGTTAGATGAGTACTGGATTGTGAAGGTGTTCAAAACAGAAAACAAGGTAGATCATTATATGGTACAAAAAAACCTAAATAGAAAACAAACCCCTTTTTAGGGGTTAATTCACGGAGTAAGCTTAACAATTGCTGAAAATCCGTATTATTACTAATTGTTATAGAAACATGAAAATGAATCAAGAAATGTCTATGATGGACAAATTTACTAACTACATTATGTTAGATGGTAAAAAAAGTTTAGCTAAAAAAATTATGGCTGATACTTTTGAAGAAATTAAAGCAAAAGGACAAAAAAGTCCTCAAGCTATTTTTGATAAAGCATTAGAAAATGTTGTACCAAAAATTGAAGTTAGACCTAAAAGAGTATGAGGTTCTATTTACCAAGTGCCACAAGAAGTTGCTCCTAAAAGACAACTATTCTTAGCTGCTAAATGGTTAATTGAAGCTGCTAGATCTAAAAAAGGTGCTTGAATTGCTAAATTTTTAGCAATCGAACTTATTGAAGCTGCTAATGAAACTGGTACTGCTTTTAAGAAAAAATTAGAAGTTTACAAAATGGCTGAAGCTAATAAAGCATTTGCTAGATTTGCAAACAAAAAAAGAAAATAATTTTTTCTCAATTTAAAACAATTTTATTCATAATTTTTAAAAGATGGCTCATAAGAAAGCTCAATGATCTACTAGTAATGGTAGAGATAGTAATGCCAAAAGACTTGGTGTGAAATTATTTGGGGGACAAAAAGCTATTTCAGGAAATATTATCGTTAAACAAAAAGGTAATAAATTCTGGCCAGCTGAAGGTGTTTCACAAGGTAGAGATTTTACTCTTTACGCTACTAGAGAAGGTACTGTTACTTTTACTCAAAAGAAAAGAACAAGATTTGATGGTAGAAAATATAAAGATATGTATATATCTGTTGTATAGTAAACAAAAAAAGAACAAGTTATTTATAACTTGTTCTTTTTTATTTAATTATAGTTCAAGGGTTAGTAAACATATCATTTTCTAATACTCTTCAAGGCATAGATGATGAGTTAATTCAAGTTTTACAATTATCTCATATAATTATCCCTAGTTTATATAATCAAGTATCAGTTAATATTCATTTAATTGGTACTTTTATATTTGTCTTGTCATGTCTTAAATTAGCAGTTATAAATCAACAACCTATATTTACATTATTTCATATTATAGAATCTCAAAAATAACTAAGATGAGCTATATTTGTTTTATCTCAAATGCTAGTGTTTTTTACTTCTACAGCATTTCAAAGCTTACAACCTTCTCAGATTACAGTATTTCATCTAATATATGTATTAGGACCAATTTTACTGTCTTTTCATATATATACATTTCATTCAATATATGTTCATGATTTAAGTATTGCTCATTTTTCTAAAACTATATTTCATTTAATTGTTACTCATTCTTCTACTTCTCATTTTATATCACTTTTTGACAAGTTGTTTAGAAAATGTGCATTGGCTGTTAAAATATCCCAAGGATATCAAATATCAATAAATGCTCATTTTATTTCAAATGCTTTAAATGGAAATAATTTAACATATTTATTAATTGCATCTGTAATCTCGTATTCTCATCTTTTTGAAATAGAAATATTTTCTACTATATCTAGTATTTTAGAATCAAATTTGTATACTCATAAATTGGCCAGATTTCATATATTAGTTTCAGGTTTTTCTATTATTTCTTTAATATTTCAATCAACATCAATTTTAAATACTCAATATTTTTCTGGATCAGATACTTTTTTTACTAAGACTCAATATCCATTAAAATTAATAATTTTTTCTAAATCTGATTTATCAAAAATACTATCTCAATTCATAATTAATAAATCTACATCAGATTTAATTCATTTAATTGCAGAAGCAGTTCATTTTTCATTAATTTGATTATGATATGAAATTTTTACTCACTTATAATTATTTCAAAATTCTTTTATTATTAGTTCTTTTTTATATTTAACAACTATAATTATCTCTTCAACATATTTATAGAGATTTTCTAAACTATGTTCAATTATAGATTTTCAACAAATTTTAATAAGAGGTTTTGGTATTGTATTTGTAAAAGGTCTTAAACGGCTTCATTCTCATGCTGCTAATATTATTGCTTTCATTTTTTTAATATTATTTAATATTATTTAATATATTATAAGTCTGGTTTCTAAAAAACAAAATTATGTTTTTATTTATTAACTATTTTTTAACATTAAAATAGTATTTATTCTTGATTACTAGCTGATTATTAGTATATTTATATAGTAATATTTTATGTCCTAAAAAACTGTAAAAATATGTCAGAAAATACAAATCTAGAAATTGATTGAGAAGAAAATCAAGAAGAACAAACTTGAATGGAAATTCCAACTTGAATTACATATTCTTGAGATACTAATAGGGATATTAGAGAAGATATGGAAGAAGGTTATATTAATTATGCCATGAGTGTTATAGTATCAAGAGCTTTACCAGATATTAGAGATGGTTTTAAACCAGTTCATAGAAGAATATTATTTTCTATGCATGAACAATGATTAAGAGCTAGTGCAAAATTTAGAAAATCTGCTACTGTAGTTGGGCATGTACTTTGAAGTTATCATCCTCATGGTGATAGTTCTGTATATGAGGCAATGGTAAGAATGGCTCAAGATTTTAGTCTTAGATATCCACTTGTAAATGGTCAAGGTAATTTCTGATCTATGGATGGTGATAATGCTGCTGCATATAGATATACGGAAGCAAAAATGACTAAATTAGCTGAAGCAATGCTTGCTGATATAGAAAAAGATACTGTTGATTTTAGAGATAATTTTGATACAACAAAGCAAGAACCAACAGTTATGCCAACTAGAATTCCAAATTTACTTATGAACTGAGTAATGGGTATAGCAGTAGGTATGGCAACTAATATT
>JAMOTX010000021.1 GCA_027062145.1 Candidatus Altimarinota bacterium
TAAACAATATAAAAAGCAATTATTATGAAGAAAAACCAACTTTAGTAGATTTGATTATATAAAAAAGGATAAAAATAAATTAGGTAAATATATAATTAAGTGAGTACAAATATTTAACCTTATAAAAAAAACATTATCATAATATTGATAATACCTTTTTTATATAATTGTCTATTGAATATTTCTCTCATAATTTTTTTCATTTTTCTTTTAATTTCTTTTGTAGTTTTTTATTAAAATATATTTCTTTCATAGCTTTTGCTAGTTCTTGATAATTATCCAAAGGAACTATTACTCAATTATCAGCTATTTTATATTTGTTTATTTCTATATTTTTATTTTGTTCATAATTATCAAATAATATCTCTCTACTTCAAGTTTTAAAATCACTTAAGATAGTAGGTAATCAAATTGATAGAGCTTCTAATACTGCCACAGGGAATCCTTCCCACATACTATTTAAAATAAAGCAATTAGATTGATTTAAATATTTAAACACATTCTCTTGTTGTCATAAAAATAATATATCCTTATCATCTTTAATTTCCTTTAAGAGAATATTATAGTAATTTTTATCATCAATATTTCATATAAAAACTAATTTAGCATTGTTTATATTATTATCATTTTTAAATTTCTTAAATGCTTTTATAATTCATAATTGATTTTTTAATGGAACTATTCTTGCTACATTTATAAATATAAAGTTTTTTTTAAATGTTTCTTTACATTTATTTTCAATTTTTTCGTTTCTTAAACTATTGATTAATTTAATATCAATAAATGTTTCTAAAACTTTTATTTTTTCTTTCTTAATATTAAAACTATTTATTAATATTTTCTTTATATCTTTACTATCTACAATAATATTATCTAAATAGTTATATAATCTTAATAATTTTTGATATTTTTTTCAAAGGAATAATGGGTTAGTATGTAATTGTCAAACACATTTATATTTATCTCAAGTAAATATTTTAAAGATACTATTTGCAAAATTGGCATATTCTCAATGACTCCAAATGATATCAATATTATTTTCTTTTGCAAATTTATTAATTTTATATGAAAAAAAAAGTAATTTAATTACTTCTTTAAATAAAGTTTTTCTTTTAGGAAAATATTTATTTAATATATAAAAAAACTTAATATTATTATTCAGACTTAATCTATTTTTTAATTTTTGTTTGAAACTAAATTGTTTATCATCTTTATATAATGATAAGAATGTAATGTCATAATGTTTAGATAATTCTTTATAAAGAAAAATTAATAAATTATTAATACCTCAATATGACTTGAAATCTTCTTTAACGATCAAAAGTTTTTTTTTCATTTTTATTGAATTAAATTTAAATATTCATTTCATACATTTTCTAAATCAAACTCTTTAATTTTCTCCAATACGTTTTTTCTTAAAGTATTTTGTAGTTCTTTATTGTTTAATAGAAGTTTCATGGCATCTTTAAGCTTAGAAACATTATAATTTGGTACTAAGATTCAGTATTTTTCAATAGATATATCACTTATTTCTTTAAAATCATTATATGTATTAAATTCTCTATCTGTAAGTAATTCTTTAGGTCAAGTAGGACAATCAACAGAAATTATTGGTAATCAACAACTCATAGCATCTAATACAGCATTTGGTAATCATTCATATTTACTAGATAAGACAAATATATCTGATTTGGCTAAAAATTTATAAGGATTTGATTGGAATCAAAGTAAATGTATATCTTTATTTCACAAATTATTAATTAAATTAGATAATTTATTATATCATCATTCATAATCTCATCAAATAATTATTAATTGTGTATTAGGGAATTTTTTATGAAGCAAATCAAAACTTTTAATTAACAATTCTTGATTTTTTTGATTTGTTAATCTTCAGATATTTATAAAAGTTATTTTTCAATTATTAAATAAAGATTTATATTTATCTTCTATCGGTTCTTGCTTGGCTATTTCAATTTCTTTTAAATCTATGGGATTTTTAAATACTTTTATTTTTTCTTTTTTTATTCAATATTTGTTTATCAAATCTAGTTTAGTTTTATTAGATAATACTATTATATTATCTGCAAATTTATATAAATAATTAAATATATTATCTATTTTAGAAAAATAATTAATATCAACAGTTTTCTGAACAATACATTTTGCTTTATTTTTGAATAATAATTTAGATATTAAATTAGGTAAATTAGCCTTTTCTCAAAAAGAAAAAATAACTTGTATATTATTTTTTTCAGTAAATTTTTTTAATGCTATAGCTCTAGAGAATAATTTATATAAAGCTACAAAATGATTAATTATTAATTTTTCTTTTCTATTATAATATTTTCAATAAAATTTGTATTTTTTTCCTATGTCATAGTATCCTAGAAAAAAATTATTAAGTCCTTTATTAAAAAAGAATTTAGATAGTCTAGATATTTTTCTTCATACTCATCATCACTGGGTTAAATCAGTTGTTGTAAACAAAATATTTTTTACCATTTTATTTACTTATTTAGTAAAAACTAAACATACGGTAGTTTCTTTTCTATTAAATTTAGCTATATCAAATTTATTAAATTTATATAATAGAAAAAGAAATTTTAATAATAGTTTTCTAATGAATTTAATTCTAATTTTTTTTATTAAATACAATCATCATATTTTGATTTCTTTTGCTGATTTTAGTTTAAATCATATATTACTACATATTTCTATAAAGTCTTTAATTTTTCTTTTAATCAAAAAATGATTTTTATATCAGTTTCAAAATCATTCAATTAGAATTAATTTTCATCATTTTTTTAAAATATCATATACCTTAGTTAAATTTTCAATTAGAAGTTTATCATCTAAAATATGTTGTAAAACAGTTATTGTATATATACAATCAAATTTTATATTATTGTTAATATTGCTAATAAAATCATTTATATCTCATTTTATAAAATTTTTATATCATTTGTTTTTAATTTTAATGATATTATCATTAACAATGTCAAATCAATACAATCTGTGTTTATCAATATTTAACTCAGTAAATAATTTATCTGTAAAATATCAATCTCAGCATCAAAAATCTAATATAATGCTGTTTTTTTTAGAAGCAATATCTTTGATATTATCTAATAATATTAGCCATCTAAACTCTTGACTTATCTTTTCTAATTCTTTGTCTTTATAATTAACTGTTCAATATTTTTTAACTTTATTAACCCAGAATTCTATATTATACATTTAAATTACCTATTAATTTTAAAAAATTATAAATTACATACTCAACCTCTTCCTTCTTCATTCAAGGCCAGATTGGTAAACTTATTTCTCTTTCAAATTTATCTAAAGAATTTAGAACATCTTCTATTTTATATCATAAATTCTTGTAAGTTGTAAGTAATGGTAATGGCTTAAAATGAACATTAGTTGAGACCCCTCTTTCTTGAAGTTCTTCAATTATTTTATTTCTTTTGTTTTTTAATTTTTCTGACAATAAAATAGGATACAAATGAAAACTTCATTTAGTATTTTCTTTTCCATTTATCCATTTTGGTAGTTCAATAATTCATTTTTTTTCTAACTTTTTGAATCACTCATTATATAAATTATAGATTTTTTCTCTTTGTTGCAAAATATTAGGATATTTTTTTAGTTGTTCTATTCAAATAGCTGCTTGGATATCAGTCATATTTGCTTTATATCAAGGAAATATTATATCATATTCCCAATTTCAATTAGTTTTTGTAAATGCGTCTTTTGTTTGTCAGTGTAAAGTCCACAGTTTTATTTGTTTATAAATATATTCGTTTAATTCTTTTCAGAAATTATATGCAATAGCTCATCATTCGGCAGTTGTTAAATTTTTTACTGCATGAAAGCTATAAACTGTAAAATCAGCTAATCATTTGCTTCATAATTTTTTTCATTTATAAATAGCTCAAAAACTATGTGCTGAATCAGAAATAATTACAATTCTTCAAATATTGTCATATATTTTATTTCAGTTTTTTCTTGGATATTTTTTAACTAAATCATTTAATTTATCATAATTTATTGGATAACCTCAAAAATCTACTGGGATTATGGCTTTTGTTTTATTTGTAATATGTTCTTCTATTTCTTCTATTGAGATATTAAAACCTTTTTTTTCTATGTCTACTATTATTGGTTTAGCTCAAACATGTATTATACTTGAAGCAGTAGCAGTATATGTGTAAGCAGGAATAATTACTTCATCTCATTCTCAAATTCACAGTATTCTCATAGTTGTTTCTAATCCAGCTGTTGCTGAAGAAACTAAGTTTACTTTCTCACATCAAATAAAGTTACAAATTTTTTTTTCAAATTCTTGATTTTTAGGTCAGGTTGTAATCCAACCTGATTTTAAAACTTCTGTAACTGCTTCTATTTCTTCTTCTCAAATATAAGGAGGGCTAAAAGGAATTTTCATTTTTTTTATATAAAGAAATAAAGTTTCAATAATTATTATTTATAATTGGTATTATACTATCTAAATATATAGTTTTTCTTAATCATATTTTTTCTGTTAAATATCAAATTGTTTTTCAAAATATTTTCTTATACATTTTAATTGTAATAATTTTTTCTAATTGATATTTATTACATATTTCATCAATTTCTTTTGGATTAAATCAGTGGAATCATTTACTGTCAAATCTTTTTCAATCAAAATGGGTTTTTTTATTTGTTTCATATATTAATATATATCATCATTTATTTAGATATTTAGAATATTTATGAATAATTTTTTCAACTTCATTCTTGGTTTTAATGAACATTAAGCTTGTGAAAAAGGTTATTAAGTCATATTTTTTATTTGGTTTGAATTTTATCATATCACATTCATAAAAATTAATGTTACTAAACTTTTTTTTTCAATTTTTTATTCTTTGATTAGATATTTCAATGACATCTACTTCGATGTTTTCATTTCATATTATTTCTTTTAATAGAAATCATTTATCTCACTCTCATCATCATATATCCAATATTGAGTTAATATTTAATAACTTGTTTTCTTTTTTAAATAATTTAATTAAGTTTTCTTTAAATATGGTTTCAAAAAATAATCAACATCTTAAATAAGAAAAAACACTTTCTTTTTTATGTTTTTTATATCATTCTCAATAATATTTATGAACTTTCATTTTTATACAAATTATTATCTAAATGATTAAATTCAGGAATGATTTCCTTAAATTTTTTAATGATTTCCTCTTTATTGTATATAGTTTTTAATTCTTCTAATTTTTTTAATATATTTTTATAATTACCTTTATCCTCTGTAATATATATTTTATCAATAGTAGTCTTTTTATCTTTACTTTTATCTAAGATAAGTTCTTCATATAACTTTTCTCAAGGTTTAAGTCAAATTATTTTTATTCATACTCATTTGGCATTTGAAAGTTCAATAAATTTTTTTGCTAAATCATATATTTTTATTGGGTTTCACATATCTAGAATAAATATTTTTCAATTTTCTTCTAAAGTAGTAGAAGTGATTACTAAATTTACTGCTTCTTCAATGGACATAAAATATCTTATAATATCTTTATGAGTTACGGTAATATCTTCTTGTTTTTGTATTTGTTCTTTCCAAATTGTTAATACACTTCAACTACTTCATAGTACATTTCAAAATCTTACAGCAGTTAATTTTGTGTTATCTTGTATAGCTGAGTAATACTGAATAAGTAATTCTCATATTCTTTTACTAGCTCACATTATATTTGTAGGATTTACAGCTTTATCAGTAGAAATCTGACAAAAGTATTTTACTTTATTTTTTATTGAAACTTCTATAACATTTTTAAGTCAAAATATATTAGTTTTTATTGCCTCATCAGGATTTAATTCCATCTGATAAACATGTTTATATGCTGCTGCATTGAAAACAATATCAGGTTTATATTTTTTAAATATAAAATCTAATCAGAATTTATCTCTTATAGATTTTATGTGAAAAAACAATTTTTTTTTATATTTGTTTCATCATCAGGTAAGTTGTCAATACTTTTTCATTTGGTTGAAAATTCATAATTCAGAATGATCTATTCAAATTACTTGTTTTGCTCCATAATGTAAACATTGCTTTATTAATTCTGAACCAATAGTTCAAGCAGCTCAAGTTATTAAAACTATTTTATCTTTTAAAAATTTTTTATTTCTTTCAATATTGGCTTTTCTAATAGGTCTGAATAATAAATCTTCAATATTTACATCTTTTATATAATTTACTTTTACATCTCAGTCTATTATATCTAATAAAGATGGAATTATCTTAATTTTTATTCACTTATTTTTACATTCAAATAATAATTTTTCTAACAATTCTTTGTTTTCTTGTGAAGGTATGGCATAATAAATAGTATTTACTTTGTTATTATTACAGAAGTCAATTATTTCTGAAGTCTTTCATAAAATTTTATCTCCTTGCTTATTATCATCAAAAAATCATAATATGTTTTCTCTATTTTTAACTAGTTCATAAAGTTGTTGTCATGCAATTCATGCTCATATAATTATTGAATTAGTCATTGTTTTCTATTAAATTTGTAAATTGTTTAATAACTTTTTCTTTGCTATATTTTTCTGAATTTTTAATATTTAATTTCTGTAGTTTTTTTAAATTTAAATTTTCTATTTTGTGTAACATTTCTTCTTCAGAAATACAAATACTTTCTTGTGGTAGTATTTCTTTAAAAGATTCAAAATTATTTGTTAATACCGGTAATCAACTAGCTCAAGCTTCTAATAAGACTGTTGGAAAAACATCTAAATATGTCCAATATAAGAACAAATCATTCTCTTTATATTGGTTTAATAATTCTTTTTCATTTATCCATCATAACCAATTTATGGTTAAATTACTTGGAGTTTTAATTTTGTCAAAATCATTTTTTATCTGTTTAAACAAATCGTTATCAGAATTTCAAGCAATGTTCCAAATGATTTTTTTATTTGAATTTTTTTTAGATAATTTAGATATCACAGTTTTTAAATTTAATATTCATCTAGCTTTATCATAAAATTTAAATCAGGTAATAGTTAGTATTTTTACTGTATCTAATTCTTTAAAATTAAGCTGTTTAGATAAATTATACTTGTTTATTTCTTTGAACCTATTAAAATCAATAAAATTTGGAATTATTTTTATTTTATTTTTATATTTTTGTAAAACTGGTATTTTATTTAATAAATAATTATTCATTAATATTGTTTTGGTAGAGTAATTAATGTTATAGGGTGTTAAATATAGTAGTTTAGTTCATAATGATTTCTTTTTCCTTTCCATTAAATAATTTCAAACTAAAATATAGTAAAAATTTTTTACAGGCTTAAATAAAAATGGTATAACAGAAAAAACAATGTTATTTTTATCTGTAAAATGAGTTTTTAACCATCATTTAATAGAATTTTCTATTGTTATATTGTATCATTTTTCTTTTAGTAAATTAGCAACTTGACTATAAACCTGGTAAGCTCCTCCTTTGGTTTTAGGTAAAACGAATATGATTTTCTTTTTCATTATTGCACTTTCTTAATCTCTAAATAATATTTTCTAATATTCTTATTCCAATCAAAAGTTTTTTCAATAAAAGGTTTGTTTATTTTTCTAAAATCTTCTCATTTTTTAAAAACTTCAATCCCTTCTAAAATAGCATCTTTCATATCCTCAATACTGTAATTTTCTTTATCTCAAATTAAAATAGCTATTCATTTATTTTTTCTTTCAATTTCTTCTGAAATCTCTTTAGTCCTCTTCTGAAACCTATTCAGACCTCTTCCTTCTAAAATTTCTTTTGCTCCTTCATTTAAACTTGCCAAAACTATTGGTGCAAAATACATTCATTGAACTAAAGTTCCACTTAATCCTCATCAAGGTAAACTACTATGGATATGAATGTCAAATAAGCTCTGAATAGCTAAAGCTTCTTTAAAAGGTTTTCATCAAGTAAAATAGATAAATTTATCTAATCAGTATTTTTTTGTTAAGTTTTTTAAATATTCTAAATCTTCTCAATCTCAAGTTATGACTAGTTTTATATTTTTAATCTTCTGATAATCTTCTAATTTAATCCTATATAATCCCTTAATAATATTTTCTACTCCTTTCCATTTATAAATTCTTCCTACAAAACCCAGAATAATTTTTCATTCATTCTTCCATTGTTGTATTTTTTCAAATTCTTTGGATTTCTCTAAATTTTTTTTAGATTTTTTCCAAAAATTAAATCCTCTGTAAATTACAGGTCAAAGCTTAATGTTTTTTCAACCTAATTCTAATATAAAACTTTTACAAGCATTTGAGATAGGAATTACTAAATTAGCTTTTTTAAAAATCCATTTTCAAAAAATTTTATCGTAAATCCAAGCTATGAAAGTTTTAATCTTGCTAGAAAGTTTTACATATCAACTTCCATGTTCTATATGAATCCATTTTTTTTTATTTTTTTTAACAAAAATTCATCAAATTAGGCTTGTTAAAAAAAATCTTGTTCTTGTAATAACTAAGTTGTTTTGTTCTGCTATTTCTTTAAATAAGTTTCTAGTTTCCTTGTTCCAAAATTTATAAACAGGAAAGTTCCAAATAATTTCAATACTTGGCAAATAATAAGTTATAATTCAATTTTTTCCTTCTTTGAAAATTTTATCTGTTCATTCATATTGAGTTCAAATATTTGTAGTAATATTTATTACTTTTCAATATCAGTTTTTAATTCGTTGTTCAGCCCATTCTTGTGCATGTGTTTCAAGTCCTCATTTATGAGGGGGATAATAGGGTAAAAATTGGATAATATTTATTTTCATTTAATAGTTTTTAGCTGATTTAAAAACAACCTAACCTCTTTCCAATTTACCAATAAAATTACTATTCAATATAGTAATCATGCTCATAAAATCAATCACAAACTATCTAATCTGGATTGAAAAGAGTAATTTTGTAAAGTAAAAAATCCAACTAGGCTAAAAATAATTCACAAAACTAAATTTTTTCACCAAAAAATTCGATCAATGTTTATTTTAATTCATTCTTTTAAAATTTCTTTTCCTGCTAAAAAAGCTATTATTCACCAGCCAATAATTGTAGATATAATTGCTCATACAATTCAAATATTTGGGATTAGAATTAGGTTTAGTAAAAAGTTTATTCCTGCAGCAATCCATAAAATTTTAACTCTTTGCTTGATTTTTCATAACCCTGCTAAAATAGGGAAAAATATTTGGATTAAAATGTTTATAAA
>JAMOTX010000022.1 GCA_027062145.1 Candidatus Altimarinota bacterium
TTGAAATTTTGAAATTAAAGTATCTGATTTAGTTGATTGAGATAATTTAATTAAAGCTCAAGTATTAGATGCTGACGCAAAAGTTATTTGAGAATCAGAAGAAATAAGTATAAAAGTAGATATTGATAGTTTAAATATCAAAAATGTAAAAATAATTCCAGAATCTGTTGATCCTGAAAATAGTTATGAAATAGAAATTGTATCTAATCCAAAATTAGATGTAGTTCAAATAATAATAAATGATGTATTAACTGTATTAGAAGAAACTAAAGATTGAGTATATTCAGCTAAATTATTTGCACCTAAAGAATCTTGAATTTATAAAATAGATGTTAGAATCAAAGATGAATTAGGTCATGATAAAACTGAATTATGAGCAGGAAGTCTTACTGTAAAAGAAATAGAATATGAAGCTGCAGAAGAGATAGTAGAAGTTGTTACTCCTGTAATAATTAAAAAGGATCCTGTAGTTGAAACTGTAGTAGTTCAACCAAATAATGATAAAAAAGAATTACAAATAAGTGGTTTAAAATTAGTTGAACTTAAATCAAAATCGGTATTAACTTGGGATAAAATAGCTTGAGCAATCAGTTATAATATTTACAAAAAATATAGTGATGGGAAATTAGAATTAATAACAAACACTAAAGAAACTTCTTATGAAATACCTCTTATGTGAGATGATACATCGTATGATTATTTCGCAGTAAAAGCTGTTTCAAAAACTGAAGCATGAGTAATATATGAATGATCATTATCTGATGCTACTAAGGTTAAAACATGACCTGAATTAATTATATTATTTTTACTATCATTATTCATTTGATGATTAGTATTAGTAGTAAAACAAAAAAACGCATAATAAAAAAAACTCTGATTAATCAGAGTTTTTTTTATTTATCTATTTTAATTCAATCTTCCCTTCTAGAACTTATAACCATTTGAGGAAATGGTATTTCAATTCAAGCTTGTTTAAATGCTAGGTTAATAGTTTCAGTAACATTTGATTGTGAACCAAAATAAGAATCTTTCGAATTTATCCAAAACCTTAATGATAAATTAATAGAATTATCTGCCATTTCAGTTATAAAAACATTAGGTGAAGGGGCCTGTAATACATTAGGAAATTTTTCAATTACTTGCATCATTACTTTTTTAGCTTGTAATACATCTGTATCATAATCTACACCTATATTTACAGAAACTCTTCTTTTATCATTTGAATTAAAATTTGAAATATCTTCTTCTAAAAATTTCACATTTGGTACATAAAATATAACACCATCAAATTGCTCTATTGCAGTAAATAATGCATGTATTTGTCTAATCGTTCACACTCTTCATCATACTTCAATCACATCTCATAAATGATAAAATCATTGTGTAACCATTAATATTCAACCTATAAAATTAGTAAGAAATATTTTTAAAGTAAAACCAATACCAAATCATAAACCTCACATAAATATTCACATATCTATTCAAAGAATAGTTAATGTAATAGCAAATCAAATAGATAATATAGAAATATTAACTGTTCTAGAAATTACTCATACTAATTCTTCTCTTCATTGTCCTTCTGAACCGTAACTATTTTCTAAATGAGTTGTAATTCTAGCTGTAGCAAATTTTGACATAAGAACAGTTCAAACCATAGTTATACAAGCAAACACAATATTTAATAATAATTCAGTACTAAAAAATGACATCATTATATTTGTGTTTTGTTGTGATTGAGCTAATTCTTCTCATCAAACTGCAGCAAAAGAAAGTTCAGAAAAAAATACAATACCAAATGTGTAAACAAGTGAAAATAAATTCAATTTTTTCATAATAAAAAAGATATACGTTAAATTATATAAATATATAATAACATATATCTATTTACAGAGCAAAATTTTAAGTAAAAACTATTTAATTAATCTAAAATTATAATTATCAGGCACGTAGTTTCATTTTATATGACTCATACATTTTATAACATTTCTATGCCAATTTTCAGTATCAGTTGCATAACAATATGTTCATTGTTCTTTACATGAAGGTAATTCTGAAGTTTTTCTTCATGCTCATGACATTTCATTAATAAATGAATACCTATTAAAATATTTATTATTTAAAGTGCTAATAATTAAATATATTCAAGACCTAGCATTTTTTAATTGTTTTCTATCTCACCTATCATTATTTCAAACATTTCATACATTATAAGAACTAGCTAAATTTCTTCATAAAGTTGTTTCAGCTAATCATATACACATAACAAATGAAGGATCTATATTTCAATCTAAAGATTCATCAACCCACATTTGCCAATCATTAAATGATGATGTAGCATATGTATTAATTAAGTATTGTTGTCTCTCAACTTCAGTATCTCAGATTAATTTAAAAACTCTTGAATTAGTTGTTTTATTTTTAAATTCATATCATCTTCTATTTTTAAAATCTCTATAAAACTTAAATTCATACTTTTCAGGTATTCTTGAAAATTGAATATGTGATAAATCTAAAATTGTAAATGGATCAATATATTGTCTATCTTTAAAAACTTCAAAATGTAGATGAGGTCATGTTGTCATAAATCAAGCTCATAAAGTTCAAAACTCTCATCATGTTTGAGCAAAAATATCTCATTTTTTTACAAAATCAAATTCTTTAACTAATACATCACTTACATGTCAATAAACTGTCATATATCAATCAAAATGCTTAATTGCAACATATGCATAATCTTCAGTAGTTGGTGGAGTAATATGTACAATATATCAATCAGCAGGAGCTCTTATAGATGTTCATTGTTCAGCAATAATATCAACAGCTTCATGTTCTGATCAAAAATCTTTTTTATATCATCTATCGTGAAAATAAGCACTAATTCATTTCCTAGGTTCTATTGGCCAAGAAAATTCTAAATCTGATTCTTTTCATGATTCATCTAGTTTTGACTCAGAATAAATCATTTTGTTTATATTTAAACATTTAGCAGATAATGATCTTGCTTCAGCAGTAAATTCATTTCATAAATCTACAAATTTACAATTATATTTTTTAAGTATATCATTTCTTAAAGCATTAAATTTAACTTTTTCTTGAAAAGATTTTAATTGTAATTGTTTTTCTACTTTTAGTTTATCTTTAATATATTTTGAATAATATGATTGTTTTCATTTTGAAACTTTTAAAATTCTTTCTTTATAAGCTTTTTTATCAGCTAAAATTTTTCTTTCAATTATTCACATTTTTCTAAGTGATTTCAAATTTGATTCTTTTTTTCAAAGTTTAACTTTATTTAAATATAAATCTGAAATAAATTTTCTATGATTATCAATTAGTTTTTTACCAGTTACTTGAATTATTCATTTAAAATATAAATCATTCATTAAATCAGATATATTTTCATCATTTAACAAAATACTTTTAAGATTATCTACTTTATCATTTTCATAAATAGTATTAGACTTTTTATAAATATAATTTAAATAATCTAATAATATTTCAGTATTATCATTTATTTTTGTTTTTAAAAGAGTAATAGTGTGAGCATTTATCTCTATTTCTCTTTTAATTTTAATAACACTTTTATTTATATTTGTTACTCTTTCTCAAGCTCTTTTTATATCTTTATCTAATTGATTAATTGATTCTTCTAATGAATCAATTTTACTCAATGTTTCAATACGCTTTCTTTCTACTTCTTCTCTTTTACTTTTATTTGATTCTCAAACATTATCATATATATCAACTTTTTTAGATATATTAAAAATATCTACAAATTCATTAGAAAAATCTCATAAACTTGAATCAAATAATAAATCATATTGTTTCTTTTTAAAGTTATTTAAAATAGCACCCTTCTGAGAATCAGTAAGAGCGAAAGTCCAAGCAACATTTGTTATTAAAAACAATGTAATTAAAAATGTGAGTATTTTTTTAAACAAAATTATTTTTTAAATTCTAGAATAAAATTTCTAATTGTAGTTAAAATAAATTCAAATTTATTTTTATCTTCTTCTAATAATGTAATTCTAAATCATTCATAACTAGAATTAAATCCACTTAATGGAACAGAACAAATTCAAGTTTTTCATAATAAATAGTAACAAAACTTTTTATCAAATCTTTTACTTCCTAGAATAGAATTATTTACGATATCTAATATATTTCTATTCTCAATATTTGGAATAAATCAATTATTGATTTTATCCATATTGAAAGCAATTGATAAATAAAATGCTCATCTTGGTTTAATTAATGTAATTTCATCTAAATCTCATAGATATTTATCTGCTAATTCAGCTCTTGATTTATATTTAATTATTCTTTCTTTTAATGATATTTCATAATTTTTATTTTCATATATTTCAGGAAGAACATATTGAGGTAAAGTTGTTGAACAAACCTCTAAAAGTTTTGAGGCTAATATTGAAGAAACATATTTTTTAAAATTTTCATCTTTATCTTCATTATAAACTTCTATCCATCAACATCTAGAACCTGGCCAAGGCAAATCTTTAGAAATTCATTTCATAGAAATACCTGGTACATCTCAAATAATATCAGATAATAAAACTTTATCAGCTATATCATAAGTTAATTTTTCGTAGATTTCATCAAATATAAGAAACATATCATACTTTTTTGCAATAGCGACAATAGACTCTAAAACTTCTTTTGAAAATACTGCTCAAGTTGGATTATCAGGATTCACAACTAATATTCATACTATATTTGGATTGTATTTTACTTTATTCTCTAATTCATCTAAATCAGGATTCCAATTATTATGAGGATTTAATGAATAAGTAATATGACTACTTCATGCATGTGCAGCTTCAGCTGAAGAATGTGTAGAATAAGCAGGATTTGGTCAAATCACCCTAGAATCAAATGCTAGACTTTTATATATTTTATTAATTGCATCTCAAAGACCATTAAAAAATAAAATATTATCTTTAGTTATTTTTGGATTCTTTGAAGCAATATATTCTCTAACAGAGTCTAATCATCTAGTAGGACAATATCAATAAACAACATCTTTTTCAGTAGCATCTCTAACTATATTTTTCATCCAAGATGGTATTTTTTCTCATTTAATAACTGGATCTCAAATATTTTCCCAAAAAATTTCAACTCAATTTGATTCAATTTTATTTGCAACTTCAACAATCTCTCTTATTTCATAAGAAAGTTCTTTATGTCATATATGTAATAAATTTTTTCTCATAAAGTTTAATTATTTTCTAAATTTTGAATAAAAAGTTCTAAAAACATGAATATCAATAACATTAATCATCAAGTAAGTAATAAAGACGCTCACATTAGATTAAAAATTATTAATGATAAGATAAAAAGTGACATTAAAAATCATTGTCTAAAACTAGATAAAACATGATAAACATATACTCTTCATCTGTAATAAATTTTCTTAAAAAAGTATAAGACTATAGATAGAATAGAGGATGTACCTAAAATAAAAGTAAATGTAATTGAAATAATTGCAAAAATTTTATATTGATACGGATCAAGGTAATTAAATATTAATATAAATGTAATTAAACTAAATAAAAACATTATAAAAATAATCAATAAAAGAAATCTCTTTTTCATATTAGATAAGGGAAAAATATAATAATTATATATAATAAAATATACTCAAAATGTGTAAAAATTAAAGTTTTTTAATAAAAAAAATATATTTTTTGATATATATATATAATTATGATAAAATTAATATAAATTAATATTAATAAATAATTTAATTATGAGTACTTTAGAAGAACAAGAGTTAGAAAGTCTAGATATGCAAAGTGATTTTTATATAAAATTACATGAAATATTAACATGAGATAAATCAAAAATATCGATGACTGATTGATATGATTTTGTTATTAAAAATAAATCTATATATGAACAATATAGTTTATTAACTTTAATAAGTACTTTTGAAACTAGTGATAGTAAAAAATACAAAGAAGTATTAAAACTATTAAATGATAGTAAATTTTTAACATATATTCAAGCAATTACTATGCAAATAGTAAAAGACAATAAGCTTGAATATTCTCAAACTATCAACTCAGAAAGACAATCATATAAAAAAAAGGTAGATGAAGTAATATCATTAACTACTCAACAAGAAATAATAGTAAAAAAAGCTAGACAACTAGAAGAATCAATTTGAATACTAGAAATAGAAATAGATGAATATAAAGTTATAGCTAAAAAACAATCTAAAAATTTAGAACAAAATATCTTTACTATAGAAAAATTAACTGAAAAAGAAGATTTATTAAAACAAGCTTTAGAACAATCACATAATTTAATAAAAGAAGCTAAAAAATTATGAATTTTTGTAGAAGTTAATAATAGCAGATGAGAGTTAAGATTGAATTCTACAGCAGTTGATGCTACTAGTAATCAAACTATTCATTCTTATAAACCAAAAGAATCTCTAGGAAGATTTGAATCAACTTCTTCTAAAATAATTAAATCGTGAGATAAAACTATAGTAGAACCATTTACTTTAAAAGAAATACCTGATACAAAAAAATCTGAAAATTTTGAAATAGAAACTGATAATCAAGAACAAACTAGTATGGTATCTGAATATGATGCTGAAGATATAAAAAAAATGATGGATACAATTTATTATTTAGAAGAACAATCTAAAATAGATAGTAAAAAAATAATAAAATTAGGAGATTCAACTGAAAAACAAAGTAAAAAACTAGAAAAAATTAAATTAGAAAATAAAAAATTAAAAGAAGAAAATGATACTCTTAAAAAAACAGTAATTAAAGCTGGTTGATGAATGATAGTAGAAAAAAAAGAAGAAGACTAAAAGTCTTCTTCTTTTTTTAACAATCTCATAAATAATCTTGTTCCATGCATTTATTCCAGTCTTCTTTTTGACTATCATAATAAAAAATAGGTATAACTATTAAAGTCATAATACTACTTACGAATAATCACCATATTATAGTCCAAGCTAAACCTGACCATACAGGATCTCAAACAATAGTAGCAGCTCAAAATACTGTAGTTAAACTAGTAAGTATTATTGGAGCAAATCTAACATATCAAGCTTTTAATAAAGCATCTTCAATTGTAAGTCAATTATTCTTTAATACATTTATATAATCTATAAGTATTATAGCATTTCATACAACAATTCATCAAAGTGCAATTATTCAAATCATACTTGTTGCTGAAAAATACTCATTATTTACTAAATATAAAAATGTAAATCAAGGAAATACTCAATAAAATGATAATAAAAATGTAATCATTATGATTCAAGCAATTCTAAAACTTGCAAATTGTCAAACAAGTAAGAAATATATAGCAAGCAAACTAAGTCACATAGCCATTCATAAATCTCTAAAAGTATCCATTGTAAGTTCCCATTCCCCTCACCATTGTAATAAATATTTTTTTCAATCTTTTAATCAAATATATTCAATCTCATAGGGAGACCAAGAGTTTACTTTATAATCATTTCATAAAAAATCATCATCCATTAATATTCAAAATAATTTAATAACTGGATATATTAAACTATTATCTCACATTTCTCAATAAATATAATTTGATTTTTCCCTTTTATCAGTGTTTAGTTCTGGTCTTACAAATGTATATTCTATATCTGATATACTTTCTAAAAATATTTTTTTTCACTGAGAATTAGTAAAAGAAATTTTATTTAATAATTCTATAGTATTATTTTGTGAGTTTTTAACACCTAAAATTAAATTAGTAGGCTCTAATGAATTATCATTTTTAATTAAATCAACATCAATTCAATTAATAGCAATTCACAGTGTATATGCTACTTGTTGACTTGTCAATCAAGCTCTAGAAATAGATTGTTTATCTAACTTAATATTAATTTTCTTATAAGTTGTAGAAATAGAGTTTCCTAAATCAACTAGATTTTGATCTTTAGCTATTTTTTTTACCTCAGCTTGAACTTTACGAGTGAAATTAATTTCATTCTTCTCACTTGCATTAGTTTTAATTTTCGCTAAAAATGTTGCTCTTACAGGTGGCCCAGGTGGATCTTCTAATAATCTAACTTCCAAATCAGGATATTTTGATAATATAAATTTTCTAAAATATGGTCTAATTTTTATAGTATATTCTTCAGAAAAAATTCTATTTTCTCAAAAAATTTCTTTATAATTATCTGGTGATAGTAAATTAATTCTTGCTGATAATTGATTTTCTGAAATCCTAGATAAACCTCATCTAAATAAATTAGCAAAATCTCACATAAAAGCTTGCCCAATTGTTATAGATGTTTCATTAACTAATTGTAATTCATCTGGTAAATCCTTATTATCTTTATTAAAAAATAATAATACTTCATTTTTAACTTTATTCATTTTATCAGAATTCCATCATCTAGGTGCATCTATCCATAGATAGATTTGATCCTGATTAGATTTTGGCAACATTCTTGCCTTAAATATTCACGCATAAATAGGAGCTATTAGTATAGCAAATAAAGCTAACCAGAAAAATAATTTAAATCTTTTAATTTTTTTAGTAGTTTTTTGATCTTTATTTAAATATTTTTTCATGAAATTAAGATATAATTTTCTTATATCATATTTATTTTCAGTCTCTTCATGTTTTCTATCTTTTTCCTCTACATCTTTAGCTCAAATAAAACTTAACCATGGATTAATAGTAAATGCAATAGCTAAAGAAATTATTAATGCCATTATTGCAAATTTTGGAATTGGTCACATATATTCTCACATCATTCCTCATACAGCAAACATAGCAGCAAATGCTAATAATCTTGAAACTGTCGATAGTATAACTCCTAATCATACTTCTTGTGTTCCTTCTAAAACTGCTTCTAATTTTGTTTTTCATGTATTGATTCTATCATCTAAATGTCTCGAAACATTTTCAACAACTACAGTTGAATTATCAACCAACATTCAAAGAACTAAAATTAATGCAAAAAGTGTTATTTTATTAATATTTTCTCACATCATAAAAGCAAATAAGAAAACTAGACCTAAGGTAAGAGGTATTGAAACAGCAGTATTAAATGCATCTTTTCTTCATAAATATAAAGCTAATACGATAAATACGATAATAACAGATTGCACTAAATTAATTAATAACAT
>JAMOTX010000023.1 GCA_027062145.1 Candidatus Altimarinota bacterium
CGTCTACTGATTCATTATCATTATTAGTGGTTCTTATTCTTATTTTATTTTGTGAACCTTCTAATGTTCAATATTCAATTGCATTATTATTTAATTCATCGATGATTAATATAAATCTAGAAATATCTCTATGAGGAAATTTTAATTTATTTCAAATAATTTCAACAAAATCTCTTAAAATTTTTGCATTTTTAAAATCGGCATCATAAATAAACTCTATATCTATATCATTATTATTTATATGATTTAATATAAAGTCCTCTTTGTTAAGGTCTTCCTTCAGATTATGTATATTTATACTATGCATTTTTTAGTAAAAATAATTATAATATAATAATATATTATCATAAAGATAATAATTAATCAAAAAAAAAGACCTAATTTTATAAAAAATTAAGTCTTTTCTTGAGCAATATGATAACAAGATTATCTAACAGCTTCTTTAAGTGTTTTACCAGCTCTGAAAACAGGAGAATTCATAGCAGGAATTTTGATAGATTCACCAGTTCTAGGATTAACCCCATTTCTAGCAGCTCTAGCAGATACTTTAAAAGCACCGAAACCAGTAATATTTACTTCGTTACCTGATTTTAATTCAGTAGTAACAGTATCAATCATAGAAGATAATGTTTTAGAAACAGCATCTTGACTTAGACCTGCTGCAGCAGCAACAGCTTTAATAAAATCTTGTTTTTTCATAATAAAAAATTATTAATAAATATAAAACATCTATATATTAGCAAACTTGAAAAATTATGCAAATTTTTTTTCGAGTTTTTTGCTATTTAAAGGGGTTTTTTATAAAAAAATAATTAGAAATAGCTTAAGTAAGCCATTTCTAATTACTATATATTGAATACTTTTGTCTATTTAAAAATTGAGAATTATCTAATAATGTACTTAAATTTTGTTTATATTCACCTATTTCTCAAGAACTGATTATATTTGTTTTAGGTTTAGAGAAATAATCTCAATTAATTGAATTAATATTATATTCAATTAAATTACTATTTCATGTGTTAAATAATATTAAATAATTTAAATCTGATCATAGTAGAAAATCATTAATACTTACTTCACTATATTGTAATTCATTTGATAAACTTATTTTTTTCATTATTCAATCTGTATTTATTCAAGTTCATGTAATTCAGTTATTTTTTCAGATTATATTCCAACTAATATCATTTACATCTCCTGTTAAAATACTAAAATCATAATTATTTATTTTATGCTCTCATAAATCATCAATAAAGAACAATGGTATAATATCATAAGATAGTGGTTTAATTATTCAATCATAGCTAGTTACTTTTGATCAAATATCATAAGATATAAATACATCCTTTTTTTTGTTAAATTTATTTATATCTATTGAATCTTCTCATAAAACTATAGATTGGTTATTTATATCATGAGTTATCTTTGCATAATAACCATATCATTTTTCTTTAATTTTTAATAATGCTAATTCTTGTGATGATTCTGCTCAAGCATATGCTTTAATATTTTCTCACATTCACCTATTATCTTTCATTTCAGTTAAAATCATATTTAAAACTCATGTAGAAAGAACTAGCAATAATCAAATTATTACTAGAGATATAATTACGGAATATCATTTTTTTATATTATTTATATTTTTCATGTATATATGTGTTTAAAATGGTCTTTCACTAACAGTAGTTTGGAATATTATTTTACTTTGCTTTATTAAATCAGCCTTAACTCATTTTTTAACACTTGGTTGAGTTATAATAATCATTGTTAATTTTGGTACTTTATCTAGTGACAGATAAAACTTTAAATCTCTTATAGAAACAAAACTATTAGTAAGTGGTCAACTATTAAGAGGATCTGATGATAATCTATATATAACACATCTTGTTTTTAATAAAGAACAATCACTGCTATTAACTCTAATATAACTTCAAGTTGTAGGCTCTAATAATGCTAAATAATACTTATTTTCTGCTTTAGTATAAAGTCATGTTCCCTCTTTATATCTATTAGATCAAACAACTCTATCATAAGATTCTCACTTAATTGATGATAATCATTGTATTCAATAATTTCTAACATCTTCTGTTATCTGACTTGATACATTTTTAAGATTTTCCTGCATTTTTCTATTTATTTCAGATTTCACTAAAATATCAGAACTTGTTATATATATCCAAATAACAGAAACTATAACCATTGAAAAAATAGTAATTGAAACAACTACTTCTACTAATGTGAATGCTTTATTAATTATTTTTTTCACAACTTTTACATTAAAAATTATAATCTTTTCCAATCAGTTAAAATAGATTTAACTTCAAATTCATGATATCATTTTTTATACCAAATAACCTTGGAATTAATAAGAAAAGAATTATCTATAGTTTCTACTATTCATCATGAATTAAATTGTACAGGATTTATACTAATATACTTATAGAAAAAAGTTTCTTTATTTCATGAGCTTATACAATCATATGTATATCTATTATTTAAATCTAAACATAGCTTATAATTTCTCATTTTATTATTTAATTTATCTTTCCCTTCTCAAAAATCTGATATTTTACTAATTTTAATAGGAAATATAGAAAGGTTTGAATAATCATTTTCTATTATATAATAACTTCCTTCTTCGAATTTATCAGTATCTAAATAGCTTGTACTATTAGGATTTAATAAATTATAAGGTTTAAGAACTGAATAATTACTATCACGTATATTTCTTACTAATTCAATTTGTTCGTTAGCTAAATTTGAAGCAATTATATAGTTTTCATTATAATCATTTATTCTTAAAGTAGATGAAATAATAGCAAAAATTCATACCATTCATAAACTAAATATAAAAATTCAAACTAAAACTTCTATTATTGAGAATCATTTTTTATTACTTTTCATATTTTAATAATCAATTACATTTGTATAAGTAAAATAAGAAATTTCTTTTTTTAAATTTCTACTAGTAGCTCATTTATAAGAAATATTTATATTTATTTCATCTTCTGAAATAATACTTCTTACTCATCAATTCCAACTATAGTAATGTACTTTTCATGTTATTGCATCAAAAACAAAAAGTAGATTATCAAGTCATTCTATTTCATCAAATTGTACTCCATTATCTAAAATAAGTGTTTTTATTTTTTTAATATCTGTATTTTCTATATATGAAATTGACCCTGTTGCGTAATTATAAGGATAAGAGAAAACATTCGCTTCTCATTTTTTTAATCAATTTGAATCAAAATAAACACCGACTGAAACATTTCAATATTCTCAAACAGATCAATTAATAGCCTTATTTCTAGATTCATATAAAATTTGAGTTATTTTACTTGCTGAATTTTTTAATTTAACTTTGTTTTTATAATAATTATAAGGAGCATAAGAAACTACACTAACGATACCTATTATAGTAATAACAACTACTAATTCTATTAATGTAAAACCTTTCTTATTTTTCATAAAATATGAGATGATTATTCAAAATATTTATATGCATATAGAATACAAAAAAAAACCAAAAATTCAAAAAATTTTTGGTTTTAAATTAATAATCTAGATACTTTGAGTAACCTTTAGTATAGCTCAAACAATTGCGAATGCAAACCACGTAACAAAGACTGCCGTTAATAGAATAGCAACTGGCTCTATCCATTTAGTTAAATTAATTAAAGAATAATCAACTTCTTTTCAATATTGCTTACTTAATTTAATAGATATAGCTTCAATATTTGCTGTTCTTTCTCATACTGATAACATTTGTAGATAATCAGCTGGAAAATATTCCTTATTTGGATCAACATTTCTCATAGCTACTACGATTTGTTCTCATCATCCCACAATACTTCAAATCTCATCAAATAATCCTTCATATACAGTATTATTTGTTGATTTTCATACTAATCTTAATGTTTTTAATATTGATACTCATGAACCAATTAAACTAGCTAATGTAGATGCAATATTAGATAATATGTAATTTTTGTATATTGTTCAAATCAGAGGTAATGAGAATAAAAATTCTTCAATATTTCTTCTTCAATTTACAGTATTTTTATATCAATAAATAAATAATATAAATGATGAAAAACTTAAAAATAATAATCATAAATTATTTATAACAAAATCTGATGAAGCTATTAACAATCTAGTCGATAATGGTAGTTCTACTTCAGCATTTGCAAATAAATCTTGTAGTTCTGGTATTACAAATGTTAAAACAATAAATAATGCTAAAAATAAAAATAAAAATATTATAATTGGGTATGTTAATGCTCATTTAACTCTATTTCTTAAATCACTAACTTTTTTTAAGTCATCACTAATTTTCATCAAAGAAGCTGCCAATGTTCAAGTTGATTCTCAAGCTTCAATAATAGAAATTTCTGATTTTTCAAATACATCAGGTATATTTTTCATTGATTTTGAAAAAGAATCTCAAGATGATATATAAGTAATTAATTCTTTAATTTTAATTTTAAAATATGCACTCGTTATTTTTGATTCTACAGATTCTAAGGACTCAACAATAGATACCCCTCAGTCAAGCATAACTGATAAGTATTCATAAAAATTGTATTTATCTTTTAATGAAACTGTTTTTAAAAAAATAATTTCATTATTATATATGTCTTTTTCTTCTATATTTTTATTTTCCATATTTGTTTGTTAATTCTCTAAATTGAGAAGATGAATTATTTATGTAATACTTTTAATGGTACTGTAACAGTAAAATTTCAATTTATTTTCCCAAAAGGATAGTTAAAAGAATTTATAAAAAAGTTGTATTTAGATTTAGGTGAAGTTAAAAACAATAAAATAGTTTTTAGTTTTTCTTCATTTGGAATAATTAAAGTTAAGTTTATATCTGTTTGTTCAAAACCTATTTCAGTTTGTTTAGAGTTTAATATAGATATATTTTTAATAAGAACTACCCCATTTCTTCTATTTGTTTCTTCAATATATGAATACAAATAATCGACGATTTCATCTTCTTTAATACTTAATTGATATTTATCAATATTCTCAGAAGATTTATTTAACATAGTTTTTTTCTCATTTATTTCTGTTAATTTTTGTTTTTTTCCCTCTAATTCTATTTTATAACTTTCTTTTAAATCTGATTTTTCTTGAAAATTTAATATTTCATTTTTAGTTACTAAAACTAAAATAAAAAAAGTGATTAAAATTATTAAATATGAAATAAACTTATTATTTTTTGTATTAATTGACATAGTTTTTTATTATTATTTTAAATTATTTATTATCCTTTTACTTTAAATTTTACAGAAAATTTCATTTTATCCATTCATTCTATTTGATTTACAAATCATAAATTAAATAGAGCTTCTGGATCTTTTCTATAATTTTTTAAAAAATCTCTGGTTTTTTGATAAGCAATAGCTTTATCATCAGAAATTATTTCAATTCTAGAACTTAATTCTAAATTATTAAAAGAAAAACCTGTGAATTTAACACTATATTTTGTTTCTATATATCTTAAATGATTAATATATTTTGGTATTTTATTCATTAATTTATAACCTCTAATTACATTATCATTTAGCTCTAATAAAGTAAAAATTTGAATTTTTTTATCTTTTTCAACCTCCTTTATATTAGAATCATACGAACTTATTTCCATTTTTATTTTTTCAATACTTGTTTCGATACTACTATTGTAAAAATGTAACAATAAAGTAGATACTACTACAACTATTAAGAAAATTATACTAGTAAAATTCTTTTTTTGCTTTTTTGTAACAACATTTAATTCTTCCATAATTTATTTTATTAATTTTATATACATAAATATATTATCATATAATAGTTTTTTAAACAAAAAATAAGATTGACTTTACTATTAAAGTCAATCTTATTAATTATTTTAATTATTTTTCTAAAGCAGTTGTAACAAATTTAATAATTGGTCAAGCCAAGAATATTATAATTATTCAAACAATTACATATAAAATCATAGTTTTTGATTTTTTTGCTTTTTCTTCATCACCAATTCAAGTAAGAAGATTAAATCAAGCATATATTATTAATATAACAGCTATTAGATATACAAAACCTAATAAATAACTTACAATATTTTTGACATAAGTAGATGCATCACCATCTGTTTTTAAATTATTAATTTTTGTTGTTTCACTGATTCATTCATCAAGTCAACAGTCACCTCACTTACAATAAGGGATTTCGTTCGTAGTATTATTAAATAATCCGTTTGCAGCATATGTGTTTCAAATAAATGAAAAAGAAGATACAGCGACAAAAACAAATAATAACATTGATACAATATATTTCATAAAGATATTTATTAAGTTTAAATTTATAACCTTATTATAGAAAAAAATTCATTAAAATCAAAAATAATATATAATAAACAAAATTTAAACTTAATAACAATTAAAAATGAAAAACAAATTAATAATTACAAGTATTATATTATTAATATTTAACTGATTATTTTATTATATTGGATGAATAATATGAATATTAGAATTCATTTTTTCTTTATCAATTTATACAATTATTTTTTATTTTTTTCATATAATATGGGCAAAAGTAAGAAAAAAAGAAATAATGGAATCATCAAAATTTATAAAATTATTCTTATATAAAGTAAGTATTTTATTAGTATTTACTACTACTTTTATATGATGATTATCATATTTATCTAATGAACTATATCCTGCACAAATGCCAGAATATACTATTTCAAATTGAGAAAAAGAAGTTAAATTTCAAGCAATGAGTCATATATGAAGTGAATCATTTTATAAAGAGGTTCAAAATAATTTAAAAAGATATAAAGAAAATTGATGAGTATATTTTTTCGAATGAGTAAAACCTTGAACCACTGAAAGTCACAATGATTTCAATAAAGCTATTTGAATAACTTTTGATGAAGATTTATATAAAAATTTTTCAAAACTTTATTGATTAACCTTTCAAGATAATTCTATATTTCTTTGATTAATAAATGATAAAGATTTTAATGTAGATATATGATTAGATCAAATCATGGTTTTATACAAATGAAAAACAAAAAATATTGAAAATAAGGATACAAATCCTCCTATTGAAGCAAGTAAAGAAATAATAAAAACACTTTCTCAACTAAATGAAAAAGAATTAAAAATTTTGGTTTATATAAACCAAGCAGTACTAAATTTTATAATTTGAAGTAACCAAACACAATCATTTTTAAATGATAATTTTACAAACAAAGAACTTTTTGAAGTAATTTTAGATGAAAGAAATAAAGTAGTTGCAAATGAAGTAATAAATACTAAATATAATAAAATCTATATGACATATTGATTATTACATTTTAAATGAGTATTAGAATTACTTCAAAAAAATGATCCAAACTGGAAAATAATTGAAACTAATTATTTATACCCAATAAAAAAACTAAGACCAAAATCTTAGTTTTTTATTATTTTAATTTTTCAAAAACATTTTTCATATCAGTTTTTTCCCAACTTACATCATTTCTACCAAAATGTCCTCATTTTGCAGTTTTTCTATAAATTGCTTGTTTTAAATCAAGTGTTTTAATTATTCCATCTGGTGTTAAATCAAAATTATCTCTAATAGTTTTTATAATATCTTCAGTAGGAATATTAGAAGTTCAAAATGTATCTACATAAACACTAACTGGCTCAGCTACTCAAATAGCATAACCTAATTGTACTTCACATTTATCACATATTCATGAAGCAACAATATTTTTAGCTACATATCTAGCAATATAAGCTCAACTTCTATCAACTTTTGATGGGTCTTTTCATGAAAAAGCTCATCATCCATGCCTACCTAATCAACCATAAGTATCAACTATTATTTTTCTACCAGTTAATCCACAATCTCATTTTGGACCACCTATAACAAATCTACCAGTTGGATTTATATGTAAAATAGTATCATCATCTAATAAATCTCAAACAACTGGTTTTATAACCTTTTCTAAAATACCTTTTTGCAATTCTTCTAAACTTACTCTTTCTCTATGCTGATTTGAAACAACTATAGTATCTACTCTTTTAGGTATATGATTTTCAAATTCTATAGTTACTTGAACCTTAGCATCTGGAAGTAAATAATCTAAAGTATTATCATGTCTAACTTCTTCTAATTTTCTAATAAGTTTATGAGCTAAACTAATAGACAAAGGCATTAAATCTTCTGTTTCATTAGTGGCAAAACCATACATTATTCATTGATCACCAGCTCATCAAGTATTTACTCATTGAGCTATATCTGGTGATTGAGTATTTATTAAAAGATGTACTCAAATATCATCTCAATTATAACAGGCTTCAGCTTCATTATAACCTATTTCTTTAACAGTTTTTCTAACTATTTCAGTATAATTTACTAATGCTTTTGTTGTAATTTCTCAACTAACAATAACAGTTCAAGTAGTAGCAAGTGTTTCACAAGCAACTCTTGAATCTGGATCTTGTTCTAAACAAGCATCAAGTATTGCATCGCTTATTTGGTCACACATTTTATCTGGATGTCCCTCTGAAACTGATTCAGAAGTAATTAAATATTTCATAAAATTATAATAAAAAAATATACTTCCCAGTTAAGGAAAGTATATTTTTATTGAATACAAACTATACTAAATACAATAAAGTATTTATTATAATTGTTTTTATAATAATGATATCTTTCCCTTAACGGGTAGGAATTAGCACCTTACTTTCTTTGACAAAGGCAGGTTGCTGGAGTAGTTATAACGGGCCTATTCCCTCTTACTCTCTCTTGATATTTACCAAGTGATGATATATTAGCAATCTTTTAAATTATAGCAAACTTATTTAACTTTTTCTAAAAGTCTAGTTCTTAAAGTAAATAAACTTTGTTCTTTTTTGAATTCATTTTTATAATCTCATATTCACCAACTACAAAAAACTTTTCTTCAAATATAATTATTTAAATTAATTTGTTGATTATCACATATATTATTATATAAAACTGATTCTTTATGAGTAATTAAATCAAAAAACATTTTTTTAAATAATAACTCAGTTTCATTTTTTG
>JAMOTX010000024.1 GCA_027062145.1 Candidatus Altimarinota bacterium
TGATACATCTGAATATACTATTTACTCTACAAATAAAGGTGAAGCTGAAGATAATACTAATGCCGATGTTGCATTTACTGTAGAAGCAACAACTGTTGCTGAAACTGCAGCTTGAGATTACCAAGATAATATTACTTTTACTGTAACAGGTAATTTCTAATAACATATAAATAAAAAAAGAATTTAGTATAAACTAAATTCTTTTTTTGATTTTTTAAATAATTAGTTATTATTTATTAAATAATAACTAATTTAAAATATATATGAAATTAAGTAAATTATTAATAATATTAATAACGTTTTTTCTATTATTATTTATAGAAAACACATATGCAAATATAAATTTAGCTGTATCTCCAATAAAATATGAAATATCTGCAGCTACTTGAAGTATAATAACAAAAACTGCTACACTATATAATAAATCAACTGAAACACATACTATATTAACTTGAAAATCTGATTTTCAAGCTAATTGAACAACATGAAATCCTCAATTTGTAAGAAAATCTGAATTAGTATACCCTGAACAAGAATTATCTAGTCGGATAGATATTAATACAGATTCATTTACAATTGCTCCATGAGAAAAAAAAGATATTCAATTTACTATAACTATTCCTGATAATGCTACACCAGGAGGACATTATGCATGAATATTTTTTAAAAAAACCAATGCACAGAGTAGTTCATGAAATATAGTAAGTATAAATATAGATTATGGTGTTCTTGTATTAGTAAATGTAGAGTGAGAAATTGTAGAAAATTGAGATGTAGAAGATACTATTATTTATAGCAGCCACCATAGAAAGAAAAAGAAAAAAGATGATTGTCCAATTGTAGATTTAACAAAAAGTAGATATGATTGAAAATGTTATGATGAACTATGAATTTATTGACCAATAAGTGATAATGTAAATAAAATTGATAATTTAGATTCTAATGATTTAGATCAAACAGTATTTAATATAAATTTTGAAACATTATTTGTAAATGATTGAAATACTCATTTAAAACCAACGTGAAAAATTATATTAACTGATGAAAATTGAAATGAAATTAAATGAATATGAAAAGAATTAGTTAAAAATGAAAAATGATCAATAATATGAGAACAAATAGTAGATTATATTCCTATTAATGATAATAATGGTAATGTTTTACCATATACTAAAAGAATATTTGATACTGAATGGAAATGATTTCCATACGAAGCATATGATGAAAATTGAAAAAAAATTATAAAATATTGGACTCCTGAAGAATATTATACAAGACAAAATATTGAAGAGAGATGATTTCTTATGCCTTGGGAAAGAGTAAATGAAAGAGTAAATCATGAAAAAATAAATGCAGATATACAATTATCATATACAAATAAAGAATGAGAAGAAATAGAATTTAATTCAGCAAAAGAATTTTTTGTTGATTATAAAGAACAGTATATTTGATTAAATCCATATTTCTTTATATTACTTTGATTATTAATATTAATAATCTATATACTTTGGTTAATATTTAGAAAGAAAAAAATAAGATGTATTAACTGTAAAAAGAAAATTGATAAAGATATGAAAGTATGTCCTTACTGTAATAAAAAACAAAATAGTATATTCAAAAAAAAGAAAAGTTAATAACTTTTCTTTTTTTATTACATAGGATTAGCTAATTTTGAAGGCCATTTTTGCCAAATCCTTTCAATATATCATAAATTAATCATCATAATATCAAGTAAGTGGTCATAATTTGATCTTTGTCATTGATCATATAATTTTTTATCATCAGCACTTATTTGCATTTTGTTTAACATCAGTACAGAAAAAGAAACATCTTTAAATATTGAAACTTTTTTTTCTGCTAATTTTTTACATGAAGATCATTCATATAAAAAATATTTTAATCATTCTACTATCGTTGTTTTTTTACTAGCAGAACAACTTAACACCTTTGTAATTATAGTATCAGAACATAATTCAAAAAAATCTGCTTTAAATTGGTTTCATATATCATGAATATCATTGACTGCATCAATATATGTTTTAGAAGCTCATACTCAAAAATAAGTACTTTTATTATTTTCAAGATTTTCCATATATTTATCCATTTTTTTATCTATTTTTTTAAATTCCATATCAAGTATAACCTGATAAGTAATTTCTTCTTTATTTCAAGTAATACATACAAAATCTTCAATACTTTTTGTATTTCAATTTTGAGCCTCAATACATTGATCTATTTTTCATTTATATTCACATGATCATGCATTTACATTACTTATATTTCATATTAAAAGAAATAATAACAATAAAGTAAAAGATGTTTTATATAAAAACTTATTCATATATTATTTTTTATTAATTATTTTAATAGCTCATACTAATATTTTTCAAAAAACTTTATATCATTTTTTTGCTAATACTTTTCACTCATCTATTGCTTTATTTCATTCAACTTTTACATTTTCTTTTATTTCTTTTCATTTATCAGTTTTTGATAAACCAATCATTGAAGCAACTGCTCATCAAATAATTAATCAAGTGATTAATTTGTCAAATTTTTTAGCATGCTTATCAACTTCCTTTTTTTTAAAAAACACTTTTTTTTTGTTAAATTATATTTCAATTCTATCTATTTTTATACTTTGAGAAGCAAATTGTAATTTAGAAATTGTTACTATAAGTAAATTATTCTCTAAACTAGCTTTAATACTATCAAAATCTAAGTTTTCTGGTAAAATAATATTTCTTACAAAATTTCACCAAAAACATTCATTATTTCTAACAATTATATCATCAGAATATATTTCTGGTTTAGATCTATATCATTTGATTTTTAAAACACTTTTATCTATTGATAAATCTATATCTTCTAATTCAATACCTGCAATAGGTGCTAGGATTATAACTTCATAAGGTGTTTCTAAAATATCAACTGCTACTTGTCAAACATCTTCATCTAACTCATTAATTTCATCTAATTCTTCATTTAATTCGATATTTTCTTCTTTTTTTGTAACTCAAAATAACTTAAACATACTTTTTTTGAAAAAACATATAAATAATTCACTTTAATTATAGCTTTTTTTGAAAAAATTCAAGAAAAATGATATTATAAATATATAGTGAATAATTAAATTAAATTATTTAAAATAATAAATTAATAAATGAAACAAATATTAGATAAAATAAAAGAAATATTAAAAAATTCATGATCAAAAGTGAATTATAATATTTCAATAAGCTCAAAAGAAAAAATAAATCTTTTGGAGCAATTATCTAATCTTTTAAACTCCGGTATTCCCCTTATGAATAGTTTTAAAATAATAATGTACCAAACTAGGGATAAAAAAATGAAACTGTTTGTGAAAACAATAGTTACGAATTTAAATAAATGAGATAGTTTAAAAGATGTATTTACAAAATATAAAAAAATATTTAATATTTTTGATCTATCAATAATAGAAATGTGAGAAGTTACTTGAAAGCTTTGAGATTCTATTGAAACTATTAAAAATAAAGAAGAAAAATCTAGAGAATTAAAAAGTAAAATAATTTGAGCACTTATTTATCCAATGGTTATAGTAACTTTATCAATTGGTATGATATGAGTTTTTATGATATATGTAATACCTAAAATTACAGATATGTATAAAGATGCAAAAGTTAATTTACCTAGTTTAACTCAACACGTAATTAATATATCAAATTTTTTACAAAAAAATATAGTAGAAATATTAATTTGAATATGAGTATTTATAGCATTATTTATTGTTTTTAAATCGCATCCAAAAACAAAAATATATTTTGATAGAGCTATATTACATGTTCCAATATTTTGACCATTAATTCAGAAAAAAATATTAAGTTTATTTACATCTAGTTTATCTATATTACTAAATAGTTGAGTTATAATAAATAAATCACTTGAAATAAGTGCAAGAGCACTTGATAACGATTATTATGAAAAAACATTAAAAAAAGTTATTCGTGATGTATCTATGTGAAAAACTCTTAGTTGATGTATGTGAATTGATGAAATTCAAACATGAAAAGAAAATTTTTTGTTTCCAATTGAACTTGCATCTGTTGTTAAAATATGAGAAGAAACTTGAAAATTAGCACATTTACTTCAAAGAATATCAGTTAAATATAGTAAACAAATTGATGAGCTTGTTAAATGAATGCAAACAGCAATTGAACCAATTGTAATAGTATTTGTTTGATGAATAATTTGAACACTTATAATGGCAATAATGTTACCATTCTTTAATATGGTTAATGTAATATAAAAAAAAGAACTACATAGTAGTTCTTTTTTTTATAAATCTAAACCTAATCAGTTAGTCATTCTTTTCATATCAGCTTTTAATTCAGCTTTAAATGAAACATCTTTTCAATATAGCTTTAAATCTAATTTCCATGCATGTAATGCTTGTCTATGTAGTTGATATCTAGTTGCATTTTCTTTATTTTCTCTAATAT
This sequence comes from Candidatus Altimarinota bacterium, assembly GCA_027062145.1. Taxonomy (GTDB): domain Bacteria; phylum Patescibacteriota; class Gracilibacteria; order BD1-5; family UBA6164; genus UBA6164. The sequence goes on from JAMOTX010000024.1 coordinate 4,482, forward strand.
TTCAATAAGTTTTATCTCATAATATTGGAAATCATATGCTAGATAGATGAACTCTTATTTGATGAGTTCTACCTGTTTCAATTTTAACCTTAAGTAATGTATATTTATTATCAATATATTCTAAAACTGTTGCATATGTAAGAGCTAATTTTGGATTAACAGGTTTTCTAGTTGTCATTTTTAACCTATTATTAGGATCCCTTCACATATAACTTTCTATTTTTATTTCAGTGTCTTTTATTTTTCAAACTACTATAGCTAAATAGTATTTATCAACTTCTCTATTCTTAATAGTATCAGCTAAATAATTCATCATAATATCAGATTTTGCAATCATAATTAATCACGTTGTATCTTTATCTAATCTATGAACAATACCTGGTCTTTCTATTCATCAAATGCTTGGCAATTTATCTTTACAATGAAATAATACACCATTAACTAATGTGTTTTTATTTCACCCTTCTCAAGGCACAGGATGAACGTTGATTCATGCTTCTTTATTTAAAACAATTATTTCATCATCTTCAAAAACAACGTCAAGATTCATATCTTCAGGTAAAACCTCTTCTAATTTTTCGACTACTATTTCAATTTGAATTTCATCTTTATTTTTAATTTTTAGATTTTTTGAAATTCATTCACCATTAACTGATACTTGTCATCTATCAATCATTTTTTGAATATAACTTCTTGAAAAATCATTAAAAAGAGCAGATAAGTACATATCTACTCTTTTAGGTTTTTCTATTAACACACAAAATTTATATATCATATTTATTTTTTTATAAGCCTAATCAAGCTTTAATATCATCGATTTTTTCTTGGTTTTCTACTTCAATAGATTTGTTTTCCTTTTCAGATTTATATAAATCTCATAATTCTACCCATTCAGCTTGTTGTTTTGCAACAAGTTTTTTTATATCTTCTGGATGTTCTTTTGCTAAATCTTTAAATTTCTCTCTTTCTTCAGTGAAAACTTTAGTTAATTCATCAATTTGAAATTGAGATAATCAAGGAATAGCATCAATTACTCTTTTCTTTTCCATAGTATTTAATGAAAGTGAAAATTTAAGTAAATCAGAAAAATTACTTTCATCTACAGTTACATCATCAGAATGAAGTTTTATAAGATCTAATACAATAGCATCAATTTCTTGTTCAGAAATATTGTTTTCTTCCATAATTATTTTGAAAATATTAAATTCTAGCTACATTATAATCATATTTCACATATATCAATATTAATTTTTAAAATAAATAAATTGTCAATATTTAAAACCAAATGAATAATTCTTAAAATTCACAAGACCAAACCATGAGATTTTTTATATACAATATTTACTAAAGAATATTGAAAAATAATATGTAATAAAAAAATCAATAAAAAAGAAAAAACTCTTGATTTATGATACTTAATAAATTTTGAAATAATAACCAAAGAACATCAAAAGATACATAAAATAAAAAGTATTAAAATACTTTCTCAATTTTCAAATAACAATAAAACATTTAATGAATTAAATAATTATTTAATTCTATTAGCTTTAATAAATGAAAAAAGTCCTCAATGATTAGTTATAGTAGAGTTATTTGAACTAATAGAATTAATTAATAATTCTAATATAAATGAAATAACATTAATTATTTTAAAACTAAAAATAATATCTATATTTTGAGAATTAAATGAAAATCATAACAATAAAGTTATAACAAAAATTCTTAAATTTATAAATTCAAATAAAGTAAATAGATTATTAAAATTAACATGAATAACTGAAGAATTAAAAAAAGAACTAGAATTAATCTAGTTCTTTTTTAATATCATACTCATTCCCTTATTCTTTCTAACATTGATTTATCAACATCACTTATATTTTTAGGCATAATAGCTTCTACTTTTACAATCAAATTACCTTCTCTACCCGGTTCTTTTTTACCAAATCATTTAACTCTAAATTTACTTCATGGTTTAGTTGAAGGTGGTATTTTAAGTTTAGCTGTATTACCATAAACTCATTTTACTTCTATTTTACAACCTAATATTAAATCAAAAATAGGCACTTCATAAGTTTTTTCAAAATCTAAACTAACAGGCTCTTCTTTTTTTGTTTTAGTTCTAGTATTTTGTTCTCATCAAAATGGA
>JAMOTX010000025.1 GCA_027062145.1 Candidatus Altimarinota bacterium
TAAAGAATAAACTCAATAAAGTAAATCATTATTTACTTTTAATAATTCTTCTCTTTGTTCTCTAATTGATTTATTTTCAAAAATAATATTTAAAGACATATTTTTAAAATTTAATTTAATGAAATAATACTAACTAATTATATAATACTATATTTAATATTTTACAAAAAATATTAAATAAATTATTTTATAAATAAAAAGAACAAGATTTAAGTTTAAATCTTGTTCTTTTTTAGTTTTTAATGGTGTCAATGGGTGGATTTGAACCACCGACCGCAGGGATATGAATCCTGTGCTCTACCCCTGAGCTACACTGACATATTTTTGCTGTTTGCTAAGGATTTATATTCATAAAACTTTTTAAGTCAAATTTTTCTTTGACTTATACTCATTAATGTATAAAATGCATCTACTTTTTGTGAAAATCAAATTGTATTTATATCCTTTCAGGTATATAACCTGGATAATAACCCATAGGTATAACATGGCAAACTATGAATTAATGGCTATATTCAATCCAACAGTTTCTGAAGAAGATAGAGACGCTTCTATCAATGAAGTAAAAGAATTATTTAAAACTAATTCTATTAAAATCGAAAATGAAGATGTTTGGGGTGATAAAAAAATGGCATACAAAATCAACAAAGTTGATAGAGCTTACTACATTCTATTCGATTTAGATATGGATGGTAAACTTATTAAAGATTTATCTAAAACAATGAACTTAAATGCAAACTTATGGAGATATATGTTTGTTAAAAAAGAAGCATAAGCTTAATAACAATTTTAAACATTATACATTATTAATTTTTGAAAGAAATGAGAACAGTTAATAAGGTTATCTTAATCGGTAATATAACTAGAGATCCAGCTATAAAAACTACAGAAAATAATAAAAAAATTGCTCTATTTACAATAGCAACTAACAGATATTATAAAACTGCTGATGGTGAACAAAAATCAGAATCAGAATTTACAAATTGTGTTACTTGGTGAAATCTTGCTGAAAGATGTGAAAAATTTCTTACTAAAGGTAAGTTAGTTTATGCAGAAGGTAGGTTGAAAACAAGAGTTATTGAGAAAGATGATTGAACTAAAATGTATAAAACTGAAATTGTTATATCAAATATAATTTTCTTAAATAAAAAATCTGATTTTGATGAAATGGATACAGATCTAGAATCAGCAGGATTTGAAGATGATAAATTCTAATTTAAGAACAATATAAATTATCAAGTGAAAAACTTGGTTATATCCAAAATTTATTATTATAACATAAAAATATTATGTCTAAATCAACTTGTCCACTAGCTGGAGAAAACATTGATTATAAAAATGTTGAATTATTAAAAAAATACATCACTAAATTTGGGAAAATTACTCCTAGATATTACTCAGGTGTATCTTTAAAAAATCAAAAAAAATTAGCTAATGCAATTAAAAAAGCTAGAATTATGGCTTTAATTCCTTTCGTTAAAAAATTCGATCCAAATTTTGAAGGATAATTCTTTCAAACAAAAAAATCTAGCAGTTATGCTAGATTTTTTTATACTTTATTTTTAATAAAATAAAAAATCACTATGTCAATTATATGAATAAAAAACTTTACTTTTAGCTTTTTATTCATATAATCCCGAAGTAAATTTAAGTTCAGTGAAAACTGGGCTTAATTTGTCATTTTAATATTAAACTATAGTTATATATGTCATTTAGAAATATAGCAATTATTGCCCATGTAGATCACGGGAAAACTACATTAGTAGATGAGCTTTTAAAAGCTGATGATAATTTTGATGAAAGAGTTGGTATCGCTGAAAGAGCTATGGATAGTAATGCTCAAGAACAAGAAAGAGGTATTACAATTTATTCAAAAAATACAGGTATTACTTATAAAGGTAATAAAATTAATATTGTTGATACTCCAGGTCATGCCGATTTTGGTTCTGAAGTAGAAAGAGTACTTAGAACAGTTGATTCAGTTTGTTTAGTTGTAGATGCTTATGAAGGTCCTATGCCTCAAACTAAATTTGTTCTAAAAAAATCATTAGAATTAGGATTACATCCAATTATTGTTATTAATAAAATGGATAAACCATCAGCTAGAGCTGAATGGGTAGTAGATCAATTATTTGATTTATTCGTACAATTAGGAGCTTCTGATGAACAATTAGAACATTTAAATGAACCAATTTATGCTATTGCTAGAGATGGTTTAGCTTGGACAGATGAAAAACCTGAACAAAAAGATATCACTCCTTTATTAGACTTTGTTATGGATAAAGTTGAACATAAAGCTAATGATGCTACTCTTCCTTTAAAAATGCAAATTGCTAACTTAAGTTATGATAACTTTTTAGGTAGACTTGGTATAGGTAGAATATATGATGGTACTGTTAAAGTAGGTCAAGAAGTTACTATTACTTCAAATGAAGGTGAAAAAAGAAAAGGTAAAATTACTAAAATTCTTACTAACGAAGGTTTAGAAAAAGTTGAAGCTAATGAAGCATATGCTGGTGATATTGTTACAATTGCGGGTATTGCTGATATATATGTTGGTGAAACTGTTGCTCAAGATGAAACTGTTGAAGTTATGCCACCAATTACTGTTGATAAACCAACATTAAAAATGGAATTTTTAGTAAACAATTCTCCATTTGCTGGTAGAGAAGGTAAATTTGTTACTTCTAGACAAATCAGAGATAGATTAGAAAAAGAATTAGAAATAAATGTATGATTAGAAGTAGATTTTGATTCTGGTGAAAACTATGAAGTTGCAGGTAGATGAGAACTTCACCTTTCTGTACTTATTGAAACTATGAGAAGAGAAGGTTTTGAATTACAAGTTGGTGCTCCAGTTGTAATTATGAGAGAAGAAAATGGTAAAAAAATGGAACCTATTGAAAATGTAAATATTTCAGTTCCAGCTTGAGTTGAATGAGCAATTATTGCCGAATTAGGTAAAAGAAAAGGGATGATGACTAATATGGTTGAACATAATGGTATTGTTAACTTAGAATTTTCAGTTCCAACTAGAGGTTTACTAGGGTTTAAATCATTATTTACTACTCTTACTAAAGGTGAAGGTTTACTTTCAAGTTCATTTGATTCATTTGAAGAATTCAAAGGACCTATTGAAAAAAGAGCTGTTGGTTCTATGATTTCTATGGAAAATGGTAAAACTATGGCTTACTCATTATTTAAATTACAAGATAGAGGTACAATTTTTGTTAAAGCTGCTACTGAAATCTATGAAGGTATGATTATTGGTGAGTCTAATAAAGATCAAGATTTAGCAGTTAATTCTACTAAAAATAAAAAACTTACAAATGTAAGAGCATCTGGTACGGATGAAGCACTTAAACTTACTCCACCAAAACTTATGTCTTTAGAAGAAGCAATTGATTACATATCAGAAGATGAATATGTTGAAATTACTCCTGAAACTATTAGATTAAGAAAAAAATTCTTAACTGAAGGTGAAAGAAAAAGAAATGGTAAATAAAATTAAATAAAAAAAAGAGATTCATAATGAATCTCTTTTTTTTATTTGGTTAAAATTTTAATAATTACTTAATACAAGGTATTCATTCTCACTTAATTTGTTCTCAATCATGTAAAGAACATCTACCTGCAAATAGTTGAGAATTTGAAAAATCTATATTTTTATATTCTAATTTGAATTTTTCTAAATTTTCCCAATTTTTATTTTTCATATCATTAAATGCTTTTCATTTTTCATCTTCCGTTAATTCTGTAAAATTTTCAGGCATTCAATTAGATGAGATAGTATATTTAACAAAAGATTGATTAATTTTATATTGTAAATCTTCTGATAATTTATCAAATTTTCACTCTTCAGTTCATATTCAACATGAAACTAGAACAAACATTAAACATAATAATAATAATTTTTTCATAAATAATAATCTTTAAAAATAAAATATTGTATTAATATACTATTAAAAAAAAACAATAAAGCTATTTTTTAATTCCACTTACTCTCTATCCACTTTTTCAATCAATCTAAATTATTAAGACTAATCTTTGTATCAATTTCTTGTCATTTAAGATTAATATAGATTTTAACGAATCAATTGTCCTGAGTTTGCATAAAGGCTTTTAAATCATGTAAATCTTCCTTTCTAGCTGTATTTGAAATAGTTATCACATATTTATTATCCATTATTTGTTCTGATTTTTCTGCTTTACTATTTTCTATCTTTTCTTCTAATTTTTTATCAAAATTTTCTGGCATCACAGAACATTTATCATCACAATTTTCTTTTTCAAGCTCTTCTATTTCATTTAATGCTTTATTTGTAAATCTCTTAACATCATTAAATAATCATAAATCTTTAGCCTGTTCACGAACCATTGAAATAGTTGCAACTTTTATATCACGTGCTTGAACTGATTTTCTTCAATATTCAAAATTAATTCATAATCATCAATTAACAATAACTATTTTATCAACTTCTAATTTATCTTTAAATTTATCAACATCTTTTGGAAATATAACTACTTCAAAATCATAATCATATCATTCACATTTAAGAAAAATCATTTGTTTACCTGTTTTTGTAATAATTTTTCTTATATCATTTACTATTCAAACAGCTTGAACCATTTCTTCTTTTGGTCTTTCTTTTTTAACTCAATTTTTTTTATCTTCTGTTTTCTTCTTTTCAGCTTCAATTCACATTTCAAGTTCTTCTTTTGGTTGATATTTTTCTGGATTTTCTTTTTTATCTAATTCTAAAAGTTCTTCCATAGACATTTTAAGTTTTTTTATATTATTACTTCTTCTCATACAATATCTACCTAATCCATCTAATGCATGTCATGAAACACAAAATCATATCATATCTTTTTCACCTCTAAGTAATTCTTCAAAAGAGAATTCTCATACATCTTCTAAATCTAGTTTATCTTCAAATTCATCTGAATTATCAAACAAACCTATTTGACTTGTTTCTTTTTTCTTTTCATCTTTTCTACAAAATCTAATCATTTCTAAAATATTAGAATGCATTAATTTTCTTGATCAAAGCATATCCATTGATCAAGACATAATAAGAGATTCTAATGATTTTTTATTTATTACTTCTTTACCACAAATTTCTATAAATTGTTCTAAAGATTCGAACTTTCATCAAACTTCTTTTCTTGCTTCAATAATTCTGTCTATAGGTCAATCTCATATTCATTTAATTGCTTTTAATCAAAATCTAATATTTTTATCATCTATATATGTAAATTGTTTTAATGATTCTTGAACCGAAGGTGGTAAAACTGATATTCATTTTAGCTCACATTCTCCTACTTCAAGAACTACTCTTTCCATAATTTCTGAATCTGAAACCATTACAGAAGTTAAAAATTCTGTTGGATAATATGCTTTTAAGAATGCTGTTTGATATGCAATATATGCGTAACACGCAGCATGCGATTTATTAAATGAATAATTCGCAGCAGGTTGAATCATCTCAGTATAAATATATGTTGTTGTTTCTGCTTTATACTGTCTATATTCTGCTCATTTTGTAATAAATTCTTTTTTAAGAGCTTCAATAACATCTAGTTTTTTCTTTCAGATTCATCTCCTTAAAAGATCTGCTTCTCAAAGTGAAAATCATGCCATATACTGTACCATAAACATTAATTGCTCTTGATATACTGCAATCCCATAACTTACATCCAGTATTTTTGCTAAATCTTCATCTAATTTTCTTTTTTCTTCTGCTATTTCTTCATCAGAATATCATGCTTTTTCGAGAATTCCTCTTAAATCATCAGTCATATATTTAAGCTCTTTTTTACCATATTTTACATCAATAAAAGTAGGTATATATGCAATAGGCCCAGGTCTATAAAGAGACACCATAGCAATAAGATCTTCAAAAGTATCCGGTCATAAATCTTTTAAATATTTTCTCATTCAATCCGATTCAAATTGAAATACTCATGTAGTATCTCAAGCAGCAAAAATATCAAATACTTTTTGATCTTTCATATTTAATTTAAGAACATCAAATTTATCTCACTTATTAGCTTCTATAATTTTTTGTGTTCTTTTTATAATTGTCAGATTCCTTAATCAAAGAAAATCCATTTTTAATAAACCTAAGTCTTCTAAAGGTCATGCATTATATTGAGTTACAACTACTTCAGGATCTTTTGGTGGATGTTGCAAAGCCGTAAAATTTAACATAGATTCTGGTGCAATAATTACAGCACAGGCATGGACTCATAATTGTCTAACATTTCACTCAATTTTAAGTGCATTATCAATTATTTCTTTATAAACCTTGTTATTATTATAAGCGTCATTAAATTCTGGAGAATCTTCTAATGCTCCTGCTAATTTAGTACCTGGTTTTTCTGGAATAAGTTTTACCAATTCATTCATTTCAGCAAAATTTATTCAAAAAACTCTTCATACATCTTTTACAGCTGCCCTTGCCGCAAAAGTACCAAAAGTTGAAATATTTACTACCTTATCTGAACCATATTTATCACTACAATATTTTATTACTTTATCTCTTTCTGTATCTGCAAAATCCGTATCAATATCAGGCATAGATATTCTCGCTGGATTTAAAAATCTTTCAAAAAGAAGATCATACTCAAGTGGGTCAATATCTGTAATACCTGAAAGATATGCCATTAAAGAACCAGCTGCAGATCATCTACCAGGTCATACTGGAATATCTTGATCTCTAGCCCAGTTTATATAATCAGCAACAATTAAAAAATATGCATTAAATCACATTTCATTTACTACAACTAATTCATATTCTAATCTCGTAATTTTATCTTGTAAATCTTTATCAAATCATTCTAATATTTTTTTCTTTTCATCAGAATAATAAATTAATGAAAGAGCTTTTAGTTCTTCTGGCTCAGTTTCTGTTAATTTTTTATCAAGAGAAGGTTTATCTAATTTTTGTACAAGTTTAAAAATAATATCTTTTGAAATACCATAATCATATCTCCAATTTAAACCAATAAACGAAAGATATCTTAAATACCATTCATCTGATCACAATTCTTTTATATATTCTTCTTTATTTCATCATTTTTCTTCAGAAAAATATTCTGCTTTTTCTATTTCTAAAGCTTCTTCATATATTCTTTGATGTTCCTCTGGTAATTCAAAAGTAGGTATTAAAACTCCTCCTGTTTCTATTTCAATATCAACCATTTCAGCAATTTTTAGAGTATTTTCTAATGCTTCGGGAATAAACCCAAATCTTATTTGCATTTCTTCTTCAGAAAGAAATGAATAATCTCAATTTATAAGCGTTGGTCTATCTGGATTTTCTAATTCATGTCAACTTCAAAGAGCCATTATTACATCTTGTGATTTTCTATCTTCAAGATCTATATAATAACAATTATTAGTAGCAACTACTGGAATACTATAATTTTTATTAAACTCTATTAATTTATCAGTTATTAATTGTTGTTTAGGAATATCATCATGATACATAAGTTCAAGATAATAATTAGCTTCTCAAAATAATTCAATATATTGTTTTATTCTAGCTATTACTTCTTCATCATTTTTTCAAGATAAAATTAAAAAAGGCACTTCTCAAGTAATAGGTCATGAAAGACAAACTATTTCTAAATCTCATTTTTCTTTTTTTAATTCTACAATATCTTCAAATTTAATTTTTGGTATTTTTCATGCATTATCCAAACTTGCTTTTGATGTAAGTTCAATAATATTTTTATATCACTTTAAACTTTTAGCTAGTAAAACTAATTTATGACTTATATTTCAATCTAACACTGATTCAACATTTATTTCAGTTCACATTATTGGTGTGATTCCAGCTTTTTTTGCCTCTTTATAAAGTTCATGACATCCATGTAGATTTCAACTATCAGTAATAGCAACTGCTTTCATTCATAATTCTACAGCTTTTTTTACATAATCTTTTGGCTTTGGTAATCATTCTAAAATAGAATAATGAGTATGATTGTGTAAATGAATAAACATTGTTTAATATATTTAAATTCTATAAATTTTCTAAATTAATTGTACTGATTTTTAAGTAAATTGCTAAATTTTATGAAGATTTTTGATTTCTAAAAAATAGTATGATAAAATATTATAAATAATACTTAAAATTAATTAATATGACTGGAATTGAATCTAAAAATAATAATGAAATAATTAGTAATGAAGAACAAGTTAATAATTCTCTAAAACTTTTTGAAAGCTGATTAGAACTGCAACTTGAAAATAAAGAAGCCTTATTAATTTTAAATAAAATTGATAAATATGTTGAAACAGATATTGATCTAGTTTATGATAAAGAAAATAATATGTATAAATTATTAGCTAATAATGAAACATTTTCAGATTTTCTTACAATAAAACAATTAAAAATAACTGAAAAAATTCTTGAAGCATATTATAGTAATGATTTTAATCCAGGAAATAATTCATTTAAATTAATAGAAGAAAAAAGAAGTATTGAAGTTGAATGAAGAATGACAGATGAATGAAAAAAATTATTAAAAGATGGTAGAGAAATCCATAATTGAGAAGTAGATTTTTATAAAATAGACATTACAAACTCAGATAATAGAAGTATTATAGCTGATTTAATGGATGATAATCTAACTGTCTT
>JAMOTX010000026.1 GCA_027062145.1 Candidatus Altimarinota bacterium
TCACTTACTTCACTTGTTTGGTTTGATTACAAAATCTTGTCAGTAAAATTTAGAAAAATCATAATTATGAAGTTGTTTTCTGTTTTTGATAACATCTAAAAGCTTTGGATGGGGAATATCCAAGTTTTCAAGAAGTTTTTTTGTTTTCAGCTTACTATCAGCAAGTTTAATTTCTTTTTTTGGGTTTAAAGGTTTGATATATTTTAAGTATCTTTTGTTTGCTCATAAAATTCAAAATGGCATTTTTGTAATAGTTAAAGGTTAATGGTTAATTTATAGGGAAAAATGGAAGAAAATCAATTTTAGATTATATATTGACTTTGTCTAATAATTTACTATATACTTTAATATTTAGATATAAAGTTTTCTTATGTTAAAACCTAAGCTTTTAATAGATGAATATATTGAAAATAAAACTGAAGGGATAAATTTACTAACTCTTATTAAAGATTTGGAAGAAGACTTTTTGAAGTTGTTTAACCTTTTTTGATATTATAAACTTCAATATGATACAAACAAAGTTAGATTTACAGAAATTTCAGAAGTAAGAAAAATAAGAAAAAATATTGTAGACAAACTGAAAAATATTTGAAATAATATGATAGAAATTGATGAAAAAGGGGAATTTATTGATATAAGTAAGTTAAATAGATTTTTTTTATGAAAAAAACTTTTGATTAAATCAGATGTTTGAACTTGAGTTATATTTGAAAAAGTAAATGGCTATATTGAAAATGATTTGTTTGAAGAATCTGATAAGAGGCTTTTACAGGATTTGATAAAATCTGAATTAAAATTAAGGAATTTAAAGGATTTTGTAGAATATAAAGAAAAAATTTTATATTTAGATTTGCTTACAAAATATGAAAAATACAAATTTTTAAAACACCAGGAAACTTGAAGGTATCAAAAGTTAATAGGTTTTTCAAATACAGATGAATTTTATAAATTGTTTAAAATTTTGAAAGAAAAATGAATAATCTCAGATTTTAAACTTGAAAATAAATTTGAAGAAACTTATCCGGCTACTAAAAATTTAAGATTTAAAGTTTTGTTAGAAGATACTGAAATTTTATTTTATGAAAATTTTTATGTAAATGTTCATAGTTATCAGATAGATTGATTAAAAAAATTTTATACTTTGGAAGTGTCTGAACTTTCTTATGAGGTATTAGATTTTATTGACCAGACTTATTATTTTTTAAAAAATTTGATTCAGAATAAAACTATTGAAGAGTTAAAAAAAATATTTGTAGAAGAACAAAACTATAAAAATTTTAAGAAAAACATAAATTTTAATTTTGATACAAAAGATTTTCCATATTCTACTTTTTATTTGAATAAAAATATTATTTTTATTACCGATCAGAAATGATTTTTTAAAAAAATTATAGCAAAAACATTATTACCAAAAGAGATTGTTAATGATATAACAGAATCAAAAAAATACCAAAGAATGTGGAAAGAAATACAATACTATCTTACTTGAGATTTTCTCAGATATATAGATGAGGAAAAATTATTTAAAATAGTAATAAAAAATGACTTATATTTTCTTAAAAATGGTACTAAAATAAATTTTGATAAATATTTTGATGCTAATAAGTGATATTATCTTAGAAAAGTAATTTTAACTAATAAAAAATATTGGGATTTTTATAAGTATTTTATACAGTCTTACCTATGAGATAAAAAAATAGATAATTTTAAACAAATTGAAGATTTTTATGATAAATATTTTATTTGAAAGTATGGACTGATAGAAAGTTTTGGTAATGAAATTAATTATAAAAAGGCTAAAAATTTTGTTGTAAAATATTTATTGGATTATACTAATTTTAGTTTAAAAAAAATTGAATTAAATGATTATTGAGATTTAAAGCATTTTAAAAGATTTTGTGATAAATTGAATTTAAACTATTTTGAGTATATTGCTCAGTTGGAAGAGCAGTTTGTAAAAATAATTATTAATCAGATAGATACAAATGAGAGAATAGATTATAAGTTGTTTTCTTCAAAACTAGTTAAAAGGGTAATAAAAAGTTATTTGGAAACCAAAGACATAAGTTTTATTAGTATAAAAAACTTTTTAAATATTTTAAAACAAAAAGAAAAATTGTTTTTACAAGTTCAAACTTATATAATTTTTAAACTAAAAAGTTTTGTGCTTCAATGAAATAAACAAGAAGTAGAAAAAACTTTGGGATTAATCCAGTTTTTATGATTTGCTGTAATTGAAACTTTTGAAAAACTTTGATTGTTAGATGAAAAAAATTTTGATATTTTACCTGAATTTGTAGTAGGATATATAAAAAATAAAGAAAAGATAGAAAGAAGAAAACTACTTTTTAAATTTGTAAATGATATTAAAGAATTGATTTTTAAAAAGGAAGTAGAGCTTATACTTTATGAACAAAAGACAGAAGAAAATAGGAAATTTATATTAGATAAATTTAAAAAACGAAAAATAAAGGATATTGAAAATAAAATTGAAAGATTGTCTCCAGAAAAACTAGGGAAAATTAGAAAAATATTGGAGCAAATAGAAATAAAAAAAATAACTGATTTTTTTGATAAATTGAGATTACCTTATAATAAACAAAAGGAACAAGAACCAATACTTAGAAAAATGGTGTATGACAAATTAAATAAAATAGCTAATTTATTATTAGAAAATAATTTGTCTGAAGCTAAGTTAACTGAAGAAATAAACTTACAAATTGATGATTTAAAAAAAGACTTGGAAAAATATATTGTAATTTAAAATATTAATTGGTAAATGATAAAATATTAATTGGTAAATGATAAAATGAGGAAATGTAAAATATATTTTAAATAGATAATTAAATTTAAAATGAAAAAAGTAAAAGATCTCGATAATAGTTTAAAAGAAAAATTTTTAAAGGATAGTTTCCAAAGATTTTCTATTGAAGAAAGATTTGACGAAGATTTGTCAGAACTTTTGTGAATGTCAGATAATTTTTCCAAGGGGCAGGCTAATGTATTTTATGAAATGAATAAACCTATTTATTATGAGAATCTAGGAGACTTTTTGAAAACAATTTTTAAAGATAATTTAGATAAATTGAATTTTTCGGATAAAATTTTAAATTACAAAAATACTGATAAATGATTTCAAGTTCCAGACATTATTAATGAAACTGCAAAAGAGTTTTTTAACGATGATTTAGATGAGAAGTTTCTAATAGAATGAATAAAAGAAATGTTTTTTAATTTATGATTGGACTTTTTAACAGAAAAATTAGATCAAAATAAAAATAATCAAGAGAAACTAGAGACTACTAAAAAGAAAATTACTTTGAATAATGAAAGTTTTGATAAGGAACTATTTTTAAAACAGTTTAATGACAAATTATATGATATTGATACTAATAGGTTATTTGATGAATTATTAAAAAATAAATTCTCAATTCAGGAAATATCAGCTTTTGCTAATTTCTTTTTTAGAAAAATTTACAATTTGAACAATTCATGATGATTGGCACTTTTAGGGCATTGAAAAACTGCTTGAGCTTTGATTCATTTGATAAATTCTGTGTTTTTGATACTTACTGATAAGAAACTGAAAACATTTCAAGCAGATATATGAGATCCAGAGCAGTTTGATACTTATATTGGTTCAAAATTTTATTGTCCTAATAATGATAAATTGCTTTTAATTGATTATAAATGAGATTTATTGTTTTTTTCACATTGAATACTTAGTACAAAACTAGAATTTCCTATTACAAGGAACAATAATTCACAAATTGTTTTTGCAATGCCTATAATAGAAAAAGAATATGATGACTCATCATATTATTTAGAAGGTGATGTAAGGTATATAAAATCACCTTTTTCTTGCTCAAATAAATTTTGATCTGAATTTATTAGCCAAAGGATAGAAATAGAAATTTTTGATAAAATGATTGAAAAGATTGTAAAAAATGATTTATCAAAAGATATATTTTTTGAGTATCCATTTTTGATAAATTGAGTTTTTGATCCTGAATTAATTTTACAGGACACTGAATATTTGTTTGTAGCAGCTAATACTTTGTTTAAACAAATTAAAGAAGATATTGATTTAGAAAATTTAGAAAAAATCTACATAAATTATACAAAAGAAAAAGAATTTTCACTAGTTTTTGTTTTATGATTATTTTTAAAAAAATATTATTTACATTTGGATATTATTACAGACGAAGATGAAGTTTTAAATTATGACAAAAACAAAACTGCTAAAAGTGTTTTAATTGATGTTGGATTAAAAAGAAATGTTTTTAATGAAGATACTTTGTGAATTGAATTTCCACAATGAAATGTTGAGAAAAAATTTGATTATGTGTATTCAATTTATTCTGATAGAATTAGGATTAGTTTGTAGAACTTGATTTGTAAAAAATTGTAGTTAATATAAGTCTACAAATCTACAATAAAGGAGGGAAAAATGGCTGTAAAATTTAAAGCAGAAGGTAAAATTACAGAAGATGGAGTTGAGGTAAAAATCAAAGTTAAAGGATTAGAAAGTTTCTTTAAAAATGAATGTGGTGATGTAGATTTGGAAAAAATCTTAAATGATTTGCTTGAAAATAAACCAAAACAACTAGAACTTCCAAATAATGGAGGAGTAATGCTTATTGTTTCTAATTAGCCCAGTTTCCTACTGGGTTTTTCTATTAGACAATGTTTATAATGACATTTGTAAATAGTATTCATTTATTATTGATTTTTATTTAAAAATATTTAGTTTACAACTAGTTTTAAAATGAAATATTTTCTTATGAATAATTTGAAAACAGGGGATATGGCTGGGAATGTAATGGAGGTTTCTGATAAAGAAGTTAAACAAAGTTTGGCTAAAATGAATACTTTGGTTAAAAGATATAATTTAGATAAAGTTTTGGAAGAAATTCCTCCTGAAAATATTTTATTTCAAAATTATGTTTTTAAAAATTTGGATGCTGAAGATTTGTTTAATAGGCAATATTTGGAAGATGTGTTTTTTAAGATTGTAGATTATTCAGCATCTTGAAAACCGGAATTAATTTTTAATGATAGTGAAATTGTTATAAATTATCCAAATTATTCAATTAAAATTTCTAAAACTAATTTAAAGGAAAATATAGAAATAAATAATGTGGTATTTGATTTAAATCAAAACTGAAAAGCACAATATGAAAAGGATTTAGCCACGATTAGAAGTATTTTGTATGCTTTCAGTTTGCAAGGTTTTGATTTAAATTATGTTAAAGATAGCTTAAAAATTTGAAAACATAAGGATTTTCTAAAAGATTTGCTCAAACAAGAAGAAAGTAAAAAAACTAAATTATTGGAAAATAAAAAGAAGCTAGATGAAACATTAAATACTGATAAAAAAAGTGAGGTTAAATTAGTAAAAGATGTATTTTCATTTTACCTTGCAAATAATTTTCAACTATTATCTAGTATGTCTAAACAATGAAATATGTTATTGGAAGCTGATTTTAAAACTAAGGAGTGACAAATATTTCACCAAGTAGTAAATCAGCAATATAATCATCAATTGCTTCAAGTAGTTTCTTATCTTGAAAAGATTACTGATATGTTGGAAATAATGGAATTTGCTACAAATTATAAAGAGTTGTTTGAAAAAATTAACATATCTTTAAAAAATAACTCGATAGTTATTATTGAAAAAACTCCTAGCAAATTTGAAAAATTATGGAAAAAAGCAAAAAATAAGATTTTATTCTTTAAAAAATAAATTATGAAAAATACAAAAACTACTTTAACAGATACTATTTTAGCTCCTTCTAACTTGGATCAGCCAAAAGTTAAAACTGAACAAAATGATTTATCTGAACTTTTTGAAAATACTCCAAAAGTTGAAACTAATTTACCTATCTTACAAGATCCAAAATTCTTGGAATTAAAGAAACAATTTGGATGAAATGAAGAATTTGAAAAGTATTTAGAGAATTTAGCAACTAATTATTGATTTGATAAGGAAAAGTTAGATCAACTTTATGAACAATTAGTTGAAAAGAAAGTTGAGGAAGTTTTGCAAAAAATACAAGAAAATTGATATAATAATGATAAGTTGGATTCTTTGTTATGACAAGAGGTTGTTGAAAAAATGGAATTAGTGAAATGAAAGGTTGAAGCTATAAAAGAGTGAACTTTAATAATGGAAGAGCAAATTAAGCAGATTTATGAACCACAATCTGTAAAGAAATGAGTAAAATGAATCTGAAATTTAGTAAAGTGATTGTTTAAAATCTGAAGGGATAGTGTAAAGAAAGAATATAAAAGATTGATTTATTGAACAGAAAATAAATTAAAAGAATTACAAAGTTTAAAGCCAGAAATAGAAAATATAGTAGAAAAGGTAGCACAGTCTGAAAAAGACTTAACTAAATCAGCAGAAGAATACTATAGAGTATTTATAGCTTTATCTTTTTTGAATATTGCTTATGAAAAAATAGTAGAAAATCAAAATGATAGTAAAAATGAATTTATAAAAGCTAAAAAAGATAAAGAATTACTTATGGTAAGAAATAGAATAACTCAAATTAAAACTTCAAAGGTATTGTTGGAATCTTTTTCTTTAAATCATTTGAAGCTTTCAGAAAAATTGGATTTGATAGTGGATAATTTAGAAAAAGAATATACTGAAACTTTATTTACTTTAGCTATTACTTTGGATTCTTTAATTAGTCAACAAAAAGTGAGGGAATGAGTAGAATTATGAAATTTTTTGCAAGATTTGAAAAATGCTTCAATTAAGAATTATTTTTCATCTTCAAGAGATTTTAATGATCAAATTACTACTTTATTTGGATCAGCAAATAATACTACAAAAATTGTAATAGAAGAATTAAAAGCTCTTAATGCAAATATAAAGGAAAATGACAAAAAAATTGCACAAATTGAAGAAGAATGAAAATTATTAACTGCAAAAATGCAAAAGGCAGCTGAAGAATATAAACAAACTGTTTATAAATCACTTTGAAAAGAAAAAAATATTTAGTAATTTAGCAATATTACAATGAAAAATATTATTTCTGGAATCAGTAAAGTTACAACTAATTTGATAAAAACTATAAAACATATAAAAAACTATACAGAATCAGATATTTTAAAAATTATTTCCATTAATAGAAATATATCAACATCTGTAAAAGCTGAGATTATGAATATCCTACTAAGTGATGAAGATATAATTTCTTATTATGAGAAAAAAACTTGAATATTAACTCCTTATTTTATGAATTTTGATTTTTATGATAGTTTGTTATTTTTTAAAAGATATCTTACTAGTGTTGATAAAATAAATACTCAGCAATTCGATTTCTTAAAAGAATATAGTGGTTATGTATATTATTTAGAAAAGATAGGTAACAAATATACATTATTTTTAGATGAATGATGATTTCGTAGAACTCCGTTAGAACGTACCGATAATATAGATAGATTTATTGATTGACTGAAAAATACATATAAGCTTATACATATACCAATATTGAAGGCTAGGGGAAGTAATTTATAAATATTTGTTTTAATTTTTCAGTTTTTTTATAATCTAAAAGCAAATCTTACAATTAATAAATAAATATTTTTAAGTATGTTATTAATTAAAACTATTAAAGAATACTTAACGGTAATTTTATTTTAAAGAATTTATATGGCTTATTATTAAATATTTTAAACTTAATATTAAAATCAAATGCTTAAAGATCCAATTTTAACTTGAAAAGAAAAGCTTAATTTTAGTAAGTATTCAAAACTAGATTACGAACCTATAATTGAACAAGTTAGGGAAAAAATGTCTTACTTATTTACTTTTTATAATCATTTAAAAGTTCAACAGGGACAAAATGTAAGCTTAATAGATCTTGAAAGGTATCTTTTAGAATTTAAAAAAAAGTATAACTTGCCATTATTAAAAAAAATATCTTTATTAAAGGAAAAAGGACAAATATTCATATTAATTAACAATATAAAAATTAATTTAAATAAAAAATTTAATGATCAATTTGAAAAACTCAAAAAGTCTTTGTCTCCTGATTTGAATAATCAAAATCTTGTAAAACTGTTATGATTTGAGTATTCCACAAAATTAAATTCATTTATAAAAGTTTTTTATATAAGTTGAAGTTATTTGGAATACGACTTTTTTTCCTTTTGGGAGGATGTGGATTTTTTTTATAAGTATATACAAAATTTTTTTAAGGAGGATGAAAATATTAAATTAAATCCCATAGATTTAGATTATGCTTTTAGATATGATAATCGTTATGTAGTAAAAAATAAAGATATAATAATTCCCTTATTTAAAATCTCTTTTGGAAATAAACATGTTTTAGATTTAGTCGAGATTAGAAAAAAAAACTTTAATATCCGTGTTTTAAAATTACCTGATAATTATGATGTAGAACTGATTTATACATTTTTAAAAAAATGATATGAAAAAAATTATTCACAAACAGAAATTCCGATATTAAATTTTTCTAGTTATTTTTCTAATATACTTAATTATATAAATTGTTACTATAAGTTTACTTATAAGCTTAAATATCATATACAGCATTATGATAATTTATTTGACATTCCACAAAGTTTTTTCTGAAATAATTTTTTACCAGATATAA
>JAMOTX010000027.1 GCA_027062145.1 Candidatus Altimarinota bacterium
TTTATGTCAACAATAAAAAATACTTTTTACAAAACTTGTATTATAGCTATTTTAAGGTATTATTTATAATATAAATATTAATTTGATTAAATATGAAAAAAATAACATTTTTAACATGCTGATGAACAATAGACAAGGATTATTGAGTATGAAAATGAATATATGATGTAGAAATTTGAGAACCATCTATAAATAAAATAATTAAAAAATTTGATATTAATTATAATATAGAAGTTTTGGAAGTTCTTAGAAAAGATAGTTTAGATATGACGGATGATGATAGATTATTAATTAAAAATAAATTAGAAACTATTGAAAATGATAGGGTTATTATAACTCATTGAACTGATACTATGATAGAAACATGAAAAATTATTAAAAATAATAAAGATAAGGTAATAGTATTAGTTTGATCAGCTAGACCTTGGACAATGAATAATTCAGATGCTGAATTAAATATTTGATATGCTATGTGAATTTTAGATTTATTATCTGATAATAAAATGTATTGAATTTATTTAGCTATGAATTGAGAATATTTTAATTTAAATAATGTTGAAAAGTGAAATGATGGTATTTTTAGAAAAATTAATAACTAAAATATGATATTAAATAAAGAATTATTAGAACAATTTAAAAAATCAGAATCTAAATTAGTAGCAGTAACTAAGTATTTAGAAAAGGAAGATACTTTAGAAGTTATAGAAAAATTAGAAGATGAATATTTAGATATTTTAGAGTGAATTTGAGAAAATAGGATAGAAGTATTAAAAGAAAAAGAACTTGATAGAGAAAAAGTACATTTTATTTGAAATATACAATCAAAACAAATAAAAGATATTATAAAATACTCTTCAGTTGTTCATAGTTTAGATGATATAAAACATTTAAGAAAATTTGAAGACATTTGTTCTAAACAATGAAATTGGATACAAATATTTTTACAAATAAATCTAGATTCTAATAAACCTGGATGAATTGAAGAAAAAGATATTCCTAAGTTTTTAGATATAGTATGAGAAATGGAAAATGTTTCACTTATTTGATTTTCTTGAATATGAAAATCTGAATGTAGCAAAGAAGAAAAAGAAGCAGAATTCGACTTACTTATAAGCCTTAGAAATAAATATTTACAAAATGGTTTTGTATCAGCAGGGACCTCTAGAGATTATGAAATAGCTTTAGAAAAATGAGTTGATATTATAAGAGTGGGTAGCAAATTATATAAATAATTTTAAACTATGAACAAAAAAGAACTAATAAAATATCTTGATGAATATTTAAAAATATCAGAATTTGATGATTCTTCAAAAAATGGATTACAAATAGATAATTCTAAAGATGAAATTAAAAAATTAGGTTTTGCTGTTGATGCAAATACTTATATTTTTGAAAAAGCTAAAGAAGAATGAGTTGATATGATTTTATCTCATCATGGTTTATTTTGGGGTTTTGAACAAACTCTTACAGGTATACCATATAAAAGAGCTAAAATAATGCTGGATAATGATATTTGTAGTTATGCATGTCATTTACCACTTGATGCACATCCAGAAGTAGGGAATAATATAGGTCTTTTGAGAGCTTTTATTAATATTTTTGGTATACAGGAAGGTGAGTATGAAGTAGAGGATTTTGGAGTATATAAATGAAAAATTATTTGATTTTGATTAAGATTAAAACATAAAATGCATGTTTCAAATTTAGTCACTCCTTATGCTGAAAGAATGCAGTTATTAAAAAGATTTTTTAATTTTTGAAATCTTACTTACTTAAATTCTGTAGCATTTGTTTCAGGGGGAGCTTTATCAAATGTTGAAGAAGCTAAAGAAAAAAATTATGATGTTTTTGTTACTTGAGAATGAGCTCATCATGAAATGACTCTTGCAAAAGAATTAAAGCAATGTATTTTGATTTGAGGACATTATGAAACAGAAAAAATATGACCTAAATTATTAGCTTATCATTTAAGAGATAAATTTGGTTTAGAAATAGAATTTTTAGATGAAAAGTATTAATCTTTACTTATGGTATAATTTATTTATAATTACAATATATTTAAAAATAAATTATATTAATGGAAGAAATTATAATAGATTATACAAAAAATATTGATAATAATATATTAGATCAAGTAGCCTCATTGTCACCTTGGGAATGATTAAAGTATCAGCTTACAATAGATATGGTTACTGATGAATGGGTTAGTTTTGTTAAATGAAATATTTCATGTATTTTGTTAAATGAAGGCGAGGTAATTTCTTATTGAGCATTTTGAATAGATAATAAATTTTGAAAAAATATAATTATTAATTCTTGATTAGATATTAAAGAAACTTTCCTATGAATATATTTGTTTACAAATGAAAAGTATAGATGAAAATGATATGCTAATTCATTAAAAAATGAACAATTAAAATATATTGAAAATAATTTCCCAAATATTAAATATTTGTTATGAGAAACTGAAAAAATAAAAACATTAGAACTTTATAAAAAATATTGAGCAATTCAAATAGCTCCTTCAGAAAAACAATTTTTCAAAAATATTTTTTCTTATTATTATGAAACAAAAAAAGAAGACTAATTAATCTTCTTTTTTTGTTTCTTTTAAGTTTTTTAAACTTAATTCTTTTGTAATATTATTTCAATATTTTTTAGTGTAACTAGTAGATATTATTATAAATAATACTCATAATATAATTAAAGCAGCTACTCTAGAAATAGCATCATCTAATCAATACCATATGTCATACAAAAATATTTTTAAAGTAGTTAAACTTATTAAATACAATCATATAGTTCTTAGCTTTATTTTATTTTCTACAATTCAGTAAAATAAAATGATCGATGAAGTTATTCACCAGTATATTGTTACTGCAAATGTAGAATTAAATATATCATAAACATATATAGAAGTTATTATCAATAAATATAATACAAATATAATATTTATTGTTGTATTTAATGATTTTTGTTTATTGAATTTATTCCACATTATTATTGCTCATCATAACAATACTGTTGATATATATTGTAATACAACTAAATATTCTAAATTATCTCTCTCTAGTTTCCATATTATTGAATCAAATTCTCATGTTTGTAAGAATAAAAATAATGTAAAAATTATTATATAAAATATTTTTAATAATTTTGAATTGAAATAAGAATATATAATACTAGATATAGTTAGAAAGATTGTTATTCAAAGAATACTCCAACCATGTCATGAACTAGGTATTATTTCTATTAATAAAAATCATAGTGTTCATATTCATAATATATGTAATATATCATGAAAGATTCTTTTTTCTGCTTCTTTTACAAAATCTAAAAATTTTAAATTTAAAACTAATGAAATTGCTATAATTGAAAATGGAATTAAAAATATAAAATCTTTAGGGTGTACTAAATTTATTAAATCAAATAATTTAATTATTCATATTAAAAATAATACTGTTCAAGCTCATAATATTTTATTATCATTCATTTTTGAATAAAAGTAAAACATTATAGTAGCTTCAAATAACCAAACTGAACTTATTATTGATTCATAATTAGAAAATATTAGTGCGATTGCAAGTGAAAATACTGATATAGATATTGCAATATAAGAGTAAATAGCATTTTTTGAACTATCATTATTTTTTATTTTTTCTATTCATATTTTTTCTATCATCATATATCACATGATGAAGTATACTATTGCTAGTATAGCAAATGCAAATCATAAAGTTACTCAAGGGAAGTATGAATTTCAATAACTAAATAATTGGTATCAAATAAATAATAATCATGTAATAGATCAAATAATAAGATTTTTAGTATTTTTACTTTCTGTTAATGCTTTATTTATAAAAGGAAGTATCCAATTAGATAATGCAAATATTATTACTGCTATTATTGAAATATAAAATAACAAACTTATATCTTGATTTACAATTCATCAATCTAATCATTTCTCTATAAATTTTTGAGGAGCTGAAGTTAATGTATTTGTTTTATTAACTAATATTGGTGCAAGAGTTAATATTCAACCTATTGTTCAAATACTATATAAAAATTCTAAATCTTTTTTTGTACTTAAATAATAAGAAGTAAATATAAATACAAATGATACAATGATAACTGTTATAAAACTAGCTAAATCAAGGTTTAGATTATTTACTGATAATAATCAATTTGTGAAAAATATATAAAATCATAGAACAGTAAAGAAAATATATTTTAGAAAATTTGGTAATTTTGATTGTATAAAATTAAAACCTATTAAATAGATTAAAACAATAATTGATAGACTAAGAGGTATACTAAATATATCTCAACTAAAACTTAGTCCTAATATAATAAGAATAGGTGATAGTAATACATATATAAGTGAATTAAAGCTTGTTTTCAAAAAGTAATATATTCATATACCAAAGTATAAAAGTATAGTTATCATATATGAAATAAAACTAGTTGTTTCTTTAATATATAGATCTCAACTTCATAATAATAATATTAGAAAAATATAACTTCATACAAATATATATGAAAGCTTATTAGAATCTATTTTATAAACAACTAATATAGTACTTATAGAAATAATAGCACTTCATATAAGTTTAACTATCCAGTGAATATCTGAACTCATTGGAGCAATTAAAAATAATATATTTGAAAGAATAAATATTCATATTGCTAGTAATATATCTTTATCTCTATTAGCTAAAAATAATCAACCAAATGCTACTATTAAACTATATCATACTAATGTATAAGGATTGTCTGAACTTCATCAAACAAGTAATGGATTAATAAAAGCAAATAGGAAAGAGAACAAAAGTAGTGTTCTAGATTTGTATACTAGAGATGTTACAACGGCAAAAGAAGTATTCATTATTAGTAATAAAAATGTTGTTCAAACCGTTAATATATTATTATCTATACTATCTCAAATTAAATATCTTCATGATAATATAACTAAATAATTTATCAATATTCAAATTCAAAGAAGTATTTTTCATTCATTTTTTAAATCTTTTTTATCAAGCCATACTCAAGCTAGAAATATAGAAAATCAAACTGCAAATCAAATAGTTAATTTTCATACTGGTCATATAGCAGAGTATACAAGACTAAGAAAAAATAAAACTCACATAAATACTAATATTCAACCAAGTTTAGCAAGTAGATTTTCTGAAAAGAAAGCTTTTATAGCAAGAGAAAGTTTTGAAGGTTCTTCAATTTGCATTTCTAACTCTTCTGTTTTTATATTTTCAGCATATGCTTTATAAACATCTTGTTTATTTAATTGTTCTTGTTCTTTTCTGAATTTTACTTCATTTAATAATTTTTGATTTTCTAAATCTTTGTTCTTATTAGTTTCTTCAAGTTCTTGAAGATTAATTACTTCTTCATTATCTTCTTTTAAATCTTTTTTAATATTTAAGTTTTCAGATAAATCATTATTTATATAATTTTTAGATATAGATTTTGCAAAAAAATCTAATCTTGATTTTATAAATCATCATGAGAATAATCAAAATTTTACAATTAATAAAACAAGAATAAATGTAAAAAATCATTCTTCATCAAATGGTCAGTTTCTATCTATAAAAAATGAAAATTGTAATCATAATACTATAGCTATTAACCAAGCAAATCTATTTAATAGTGCAAACATAAAATTGTTTTTAAGTATTATTTTAATTTTCTAATCATCATAAATATTCAAGTTCAAAATATTAATACAATAAATATTAATAATCATATGAAAAAAAATGAGTTTGATTCTATATATCTATTATCTTTTTCATCACATTTATCTCAAATTCAATCTTTATCGATATCTATTTGCTTTGGATTATAATCATATGGACAATTATCTTGTATAAAAATTATATTATCATTATCATTATCTTCACACACATCTCAAATTCAATTATTATTAGAATCTTTTTGATTTGAATTAGGAGTATTGATACAATTATCTGTTATTCATTCTATTCAGTCATTATCACTATCTTCACAGATATCTCAGATTCAATTTTTATTATAATCTAGTTGATCTGGATTTTTATAAGCCCTACAATTATCACATACATCTCATACTCAATCTTTATCATAATCATTTTGATTATGATTAAACTTATTGATACAATTATCTTTACTATCTATTATTTCATCTTCATCGTTGTCATGTTCTTTTAAAAATTTTTCTTTTTCTTCAGTAATATCTCAGATTCAGTTATTATTCTTATCTACTTGAGAAGGATTATAATAAATAGAATTATCACAAATATCTCAGATTCAATCTTTATCTTTATCTTTTTGATCTAGATTAGGAGTATTTATACAATTATCTAAAGTATCAAAAACTCAATCTTTATCTTTATCGAATTCACATTTATCTCAAACTCAGTTTCTATTTATATCTTTTTGATCTGGATTATAAATATAAATACAATTATCTTTATTTCATATTATATTATCGTTATCATCATCACTACATAAATCTCATTTTCAATTTCAATTTTTATCTTTTTGTTTTGGATTATATATTTTTAAACAATTATCATTAATATCTAATACTCAATCATTATCAGTATCTTTCTCTAATGATGGATTAAAATATTTATTTTCTTTTAATTCTAACAATAAAGTTTTAGTATTAGAATCTATATTAAAATCTCATTTATTATTAGTTAAATTTGGATAATTATTTTTACATATATTATTTGAATATGCCTCAATATTTGATCTAGTTTTTACTAAATATTCAAAAGTGGTATTTATAAAACTAATTTCTTTTATCTTAATTTTTTCATTTGTAATATGTTTTACAGTTGTATAAAAAGTTATATTTACATATTTTAAATCATAATCTTTTATATTTATAATATTAACAGGGAAGAATGTTTTTCAATCTTTTGATATACTAAATGATGGTTTGAAATTATCAGCTGAATAATCAAAATTAAAATTAAAAGTATTACTTTTAATTTTTTCATCAAAAACTAATTTAATTGTTTTATTAGTAGAAGTATCATATAAAATATAAGTTTTATAATTATTATCATTTAAGTATTGATAATTTCATTTAAGATTTATATTATACTTTATTTTATCTCATGATTTTTTAAATAATTTATGTGGAATTATTTGTCATTCAGATAAAAATGTATCAACTTTTTTATTTGATATAATATTAAATGTATTCCGTCAAATACATTGCAATCAGTTTCATAAATCTATTCAACTAATATTAGGATTAATTATTCATTTATTTTCATAACAATTTTCAGAAAAATCAGTAGGTACTTTATTTCATAACATAGCTATTTTACATGCATATGAAGAATCAATTGTTATTAATAACAATATTAATGTGAATAAGATTTTTTTCATTTTTTTTGAATTAAATAATTATATATTTTTAAAACTATTAGTTTTTGCTTTACCTGAAATAATTAAATATAGATGATAGGGACTTTGTAAAATTCATTTTCAAATTTTATATAAAATATCTACAGTTGCTATAATTGAATTAGAAGTTCATAATGCTAATCATAATACATGTTCATGAGGTTTAGATGGATTTTTAGCTTTTTCTATTAATTTAGCTGGTAAATAATCTTCTAAATGATTTTTGAATTCTCCAATATTTATATTTTTTTCAATATCTTCTTTAAGAGTTTTAATCTCTAGTTTTGATGAATTTTCTATTACATTTAATGCTCATTTAAGAGTGAAAAATAATTTTTCTATTTCATTATTATCTAAATCATTATTTTCATTTGTTTGTTTAAGCTCAGTTTTTAATGTATCAAGAGAAACTAATGTTTCACTTTTTATTAATTTTTCAGCTTTTTCTTTATCGATTCAAAATTTATTAGAAATATCTAATGCTAATTCCTCAAGAAGTTTTTTTTGATCAATGTTTCATTGATCTATATCATTTTTTTCAATACTCATATTTATTTATTTATTTGGATATTTTTTAATTCATTTTTAGCTAATTTTCAAAATTCTCATTCTTTATCTAAAGAAATAGTTTTCTTAAAATAAATAAATGCTTTATCAATATTTTGCAATTTAATCTCAAGTTTTCATTTTACAAAATTTAACATAGAATTTTTAGAATTTTTTATCAATCATTGATCAATAAACTTTTGTGCTTCTGAATAATCAATTTTTTCATTAATTTCTGGTGCTTTTCAAGTTAATGCGATATTAATGATTCTCTTATCCACTTCATCCATTAATATCCATCACATATATCAATAAAAAATTTCTGAATTGGGATATAATTTAAGAGCTTTAGATGTTATAGTTTTTGCTACGTTTAATTTATTATTTAATATATGGTAATAAATTGCTAACTCATAATCTGTCTCATAAATTTCATCACTATTTTCATTAATTATTTGTTCAAAAATATTAAGCATTTTATCAATTTCTCATACTTCATAATAATTTATTAGAAGTCTTTTCTTAATATCTAGATTATCAGGGTATCATATTTTAAGAGCTTTTATTAAATGAATATTACTTAAAACATATTCATGTAATTTTTCATACACTCTTCAAAGAAAATAACTTACTTCATAATCATTTTCTACT
>JAMOTX010000028.1 GCA_027062145.1 Candidatus Altimarinota bacterium
GCCAATCAAGAAGAA
Organism: Candidatus Altimarinota bacterium; assembly: GCA_027062145.1. GTDB lineage: Bacteria > Patescibacteriota > Gracilibacteria > BD1-5 > UBA6164 > UBA6164. The sequence goes on from JAMOTX010000028.1 coordinate 16, forward strand.
TGGAAAAATATGTTTATAAGAATATTACACCCATTTGCTCCTCATTTAGCTGAAGAATTATGGGAAAGAATTTGAAAAACTGAATCAGTATTCAAATCTAATTGGCCAGAATATAATGAAGCTATGACTATTGATGATACAGTTAAAATAGCAGTTCAAGTATTAGGTAAAGTTAGATGAACTATTGAAATAAATAAAGATGAAAACAAAGATTCTGTATTAGAAAAAGCTAGAACAAATGAAGATGTAGCTAAATGGTTAGAATGAAAAGATCTTGTAAAAGAAATTTATGTTCCAGGTAAAATTGTTAATTTAGTTGTAAAATAAGCAATAAAAAAAGAACTCATATGAGTTCTTTTTTTATTATATTACAAAATCATCATCCCAAGTACCATGTAAATTACATCTAGATTGTACTTTATAAGTTCCTGATTTTAAGTCATCAATTGGAAAAGTTATTTTTGGTTCATCTTCAGCTTTAAATTCAAAAGTTTTAACTCTTAATAATCAAGCTTTAGTATAAGATAGTAAATCAACTGTTTCAATCAAGTGAACTTCTTGCATAGGATGTTCAATATCTCTACCAATAGTTATTACTATATTATCCCCTTCAATTTGTACTGAAGGTTGGTGTTTTTTTCATTGTTCTGTTAATGAAATCATATTTTTTTATTTAATATTTAAAGTATTACCAATATGGTAATTATTCTCATTATAAAATCAAGATATAAAAAAAGAAAGTTTTTATTTTCTTTTTATTTTTCTTAATAAAGTTATTAATAAATACTTTATTTTTTTATTAGTATAAATAAAAGAATTACTTACTTCTCTTACATCTTTAGATAATTTTAATTTAAAATCAGTAACTCAAGCAAGTTCACTATTATTATCTCATGGAGTTGCAACTCATAAAAAATCATATATTTTACTTCAATAATCTTTTGCTATTTTAATAGCCGTCCATTGTAATAAATATGGTGCCATCATGTTTCTGTATTCTTTATTTGAAGTACTAGCTCAATAATAATAAATAGATATTTCTTTATCAAAAATGAAAATTCATCAAGCTATTACTTTTTCTCAAACATAAGCAAGTAATAATTCTCCATTTTTAAGACTTTTTAGAAATATTTTATAATAGTCTAAGTTATTTCAATTAAAACTATCCCTAGCTGTTGTTTCTATCATTAAATCATAATATATTTTTATATTTTCTTCTGTTTTTTCTACTTTTTTTACTTCAACTCATTTTTTTATAGCAACTTTTATATTATATCTCCCCTTTGGTTTCATTTTTGCTAAAATTTCTTCTTCTGTTTGTTCTAAATTTATAACTGATGTATAAGGAGTAATGAATTTTTTATAATATCACTCTTTAAAATATTTTACTTTGATATTATTATTTTTAAAATAATTTAATGTTTCAATCTGAATAAATAAACATTTTTCTTTTTCACAAAGCTTTATCAATTCTTTAACATCTTTTTCACCTAGATTATTTTCAAGTCATAAAACAAATAATCAAAACTCTCATAATGTTACTTTTCTTTTTTCTATAAAAACATCTCATACCTTAAAAAAGTCTGAAACTTGTCCAGATTTTTTAAGCATTTTTTGCCATGATTCAGTTTGCCAAATAGACATTATTAATTTTTAGTTATATGATTAATTCCTGCTCATGATATCTTTCTTCACCTAGAAGTTCTTTCAATAAAACCAATTTGTAATAAATATGGTTCAACAACATCTTCTAAAGTAGATTCCTCTTCTCAAATAGCAGAAGCCAGGGTATTTAGTCCAACAGGACCTGAATTAAATTTATTATATATAGTTTCTAAATATTTCCTATCTAAATAATCAAGTCATAAATTATCTATTCATATATCTTTAAATATTTCTTCTAAAACTTTAATATCTGAAACTTTTTTTCAAATAGTATGATAATCTCTAACTATTTTTAATAATCTGTTTGAAATCCTCGGAGTTCATCTAGATTTTTTAGCTATATTTTTTAAAGTTGCTTCATTTAAGTCTAATTCTAATTTTTTAGTATTATTATGAATTATTAATCATATGTCTTCATTACTATAAAAATCTAATTTTAAAACATTACCAAATCTATCTCTAAGCGGTGAAGATAAAGCAGATAGTCTTGTTGTAGCACCTACTAATGTAAAAGGCTTTAAAGGTAATTTAACACTTTGTGCACCTGTTCATGAACCAACCATTATATCTATTTCAAAATCCTCCATAGCAGTATATAGTATTTCTTCAACTTGAGGTCTAAGTCTATGTATTTCATCAATAAATAAGACGTCCCCTTCTTCTAAATTTGATAAAATACTTACTAAATCAGATTGTTTATCAATAGCAGGTCAACTTGTAGATCTAAGAGATACTTCCATCTCAGTAGCAATAATATTTGAAATAGTTGTCTTCCCTAAACCAGGAGGTCAATAAAAAAGAATATGCTCCATAGCTTCTCATCTTATTTTAGATGACGCAATAGAAACTGATAAATGTTTTTTTATACTTTCTTGTCATACATAATCTTCTAATTTTAGAGGCCTTAAAATATTAGATATTTTTCAAGTATCCTCAGGTTTTTCAGTAGTAGTAACCACTCTTTTATTTTCTTCTTCTTTAGATGATTCGATCACAAAATAAATATTATTAAGTATATTTTGTATATATTTTATATATATAATATATATTGTAAAGATATTATTATATATTCAATATTGACATTATTCTTATTTTAAAGATAATATAATAGATAAAGATATAATGTAAGTAATATTTTATATATTATTTATGTTATTTCTTTATAAAAAATAAAAACAAAAAGGATTTAAGATGAAATTACAAGAGCCTGAAATTAAAATAATTCCTCTAGGCGGTGTTGAAGATGAAGATGACATAAATTCTTCATTAACTGGTTCTTCTACTTATGTAGAAGTTAAATATCTTGATAAAAATAATGTGGAACAAACACATAATTTTTTAATTGATGTTGGTATGCTTCAAGGTATTGAAGAAAGTGAAAATATCTATCTTAATAGTAAGTTACATATAAGTCAGATTCAATTAAAAGCATGTGAAATAAATGATATATTTATTTCACACGCTCATAGTGATCATCTGTTAATAGCTCCACTTTATGTAAAAGAAGGTTTTGAAGGTAAATTTCATACACATTCTCATACAAAAAAAGTAGCAAAACATATGTTTGAAGATGCTGTAAAAATTCAAAAAATTAATTTGAATAATCAAAGTAGCTTAAAAAAAATAAACTATAATTCTCCTGCATTAAAGGATGTGAGAAAAAGTTTAAGTAGATTAAGTAAACGTACGGGTAGAGATGTTAGTCATTTAGAATCTGAATTAATTGAAATGTTTGATGATGATTCACATAATTCAATTAGAAAAGATTTATCAGATAGTCATACAACTTATAATGAAGATGATTGTATAAATACAATTATTAAGATGAAGGGTTATGGTTATAAAAGATGGCATAAATTAAGTAATAATGCAGAAATAGAATTTAAATTTTATAATGCTGCACATATAAAAGGTTCTGCTACTATAGTTTTTAGAATAAAAAATTATAACTCATCTGAATATAAATATATAGGTTTTAGTGGTGATTTAGGTAGGTTTGATCCAGTTATTAAACTTGAAAAAACTCCTGAAATACCAAAAGAAAAATTAGATTTCTTTATGATTGAATCAACATATGGTGGTAAAGATCATAATGATGTAAAAAGAGCATTAGATATATTATTTAAGGAAATAATTAAAGTAATACATAGGAGAGGAAAAATTATTATTCCTACCTTTGCTCTACATAGACTTCCTCAAATGTTAGAATTATTATTTAGCGCTAGAGATGATAAGTTTCTAATTTCACCTGATACTAAAATAGTTTGTGATAGTCCTCTTGGTAAAAAGCTATTAGCTGATTATATATCAAACAATATAGAAGGCTATAAACATCTTCATAAGGCAGTATTTGTGGATTGTAACGATAGAGAGAAAATATTATTACAAAAAAAAGTGATAATTCTATCAACAAGTGGAATGATGGATGGAGGCCCAATATTTAATTACTTAAATCTACTAGAAGATTCTAAAAACCTATTACTTGCATGTAACTATATGGGAATAGGTACTTTAGGTCATAGAATAACAGTGGGAAAAGATAAATTAATTGAATATAGTCAAAAAGGTTCTGAAGAACTTAAAGAAATAAATATAAAAGCAAAAGTCGTAAGAATAAACGGTTTTTCTGGTCATGCTGATCAAAAAGATTTAAAACATTATATTAAAACTATAAATTTTAATGAAAATGCTGTTTTACTTATAAATCATGGTGTTAAACAAGGATCTATGATAGCACTAAAAAATGAACTTGAAAGAAAAGATATAGCAGTTGAAACTAATATTCGACTTGCTGAAATTGGACATAAAGTCATTATATAATTTAAAGAGAAGTTTAAAATACTTCTCTTTTTTATTTGACTTTATTTAACTGGCACATATAATTATCTTGTGCTAATTTAATTCTTAACTAAATAAATTATGAATATTGAAAAATTTACAATAAATGCTAGTAAAAGAATAGAAGAAGCTCAAAATCTAGCAAATAAACAAAAAAATAACTCCATTCTTCCCTTACATTTACTATTTAGTATGCTAACAAGTAATGATTCCATAGTAAAAGAAATTTTATTAGAATTATGAGTTGATATACAAATATTAAGTTCAAATGTAAGAAAAGAAATAGAAAAAATCCCTACTATTGATTGAAGTTATCAACTAACACTTTCTCCTGAACTAAATAATGTATTTACTGAAGCTGAAAAAATAGCTGATAACAATAAAGATCAATATACAACAGAAGAACATCTATTATTAGCCTTAATAGAATATTCTGATAATATTACAAAAGAGATATTAAAAAACCAAGGTGTTGATTATGTAAAAGTTAAAGAAATTATAGACAATATGAGAAACTGAGAAAAAGTTACAGATAATGATCCAGAATCTAAAATGAATTCATTAAAAAAATATTGAATTGATTTAATAGAACTTGCTAAAAGTTGAAAAATTGATCCAGTAATTGGTAGAGAAGAAGAAATAAGAAGAACTCTACAAATACTATCTAGAAGATCAAAAAATAACCCTGTTTTAGTATGAGAACCATGAGTTGGTAAAACTGCTATAGTTGAAGGTATTGCACTAAAAATAGTGAATAAAGAAGTACCTGATAACTTAATAAATAAAAGAATTATAACTCTTGATATGTGAGCATTACTTGCTGGTGCAAAATATAGATGAGAATTTGAAGAAAGATTAAAAGCTGTTATTAAAGAAGTAGAAAAATCTAACTGACAAATAATACTATTTATTGATGAAATTCATACTATTGTATGAGCATGAGCTCAAGAATGACAAGGTGATGCTGGTAATTTATTAAAACCAAGTTTAGCAAGATGAGCTTTAAAACTTATCTGAGCGACTACCATAAATGAATATAGAAAATATATAGAAAAAGATTCTGCTCTTGAAAGAAGATTTGCAAAAGTTATTGTTGATCAACCAAGTGAAAAAGAAACTTTAGCTATAATAAGATGAATAAAAGATAAATATGAAGCACATCACGGTTTGAAAATAACTGATAAAGCAATTGAAGCTGCTGTAAAACTATCGATAAAATTTATTCCAGATAGACAATTACCAGATAAAGCTATAGATCTTATGGATGAAGCATTATCGTCTGTAAAAATGAAATCTGTTTCTAAACCAATGGAAGTAGAAATACTTGAGAAAGAACTTAGAACACTAGAAATTGAACTAGAAGCTAAAAAAGCTGAAAAAGAAGATAAAGAAATTATAAAAAAAATTGAACAAAAAATAGCAAGCAAAAAAGAACAAGTTTCTGCTATAAGTTCAGCTTGGAAAAAAGAAAAAAATTTAATAGATGAACTCAAAAAAATAAGAGAAAATATTGAAGAATCAAAAACACAAGCTGATCAATATGAAAGAGAGTGAAATTTTTGAGAAGTTGCAAGAATAAGATATTCTGAAATAGTTGAAAAAGAGAAAAAAATAGATGAAGTCTCAAAAAAATTATCAGAATTACATAAAAATTGACAAACTTTTCTAAAAGATAAAGTAACTGAAGAAGATATTGCTGAAATTATATCTAAATGGACTTGAATTCCTGCTACTAAATTACTTGAAACTGAAAAAGAAAAATTATTAAATTTAGAAAAAATATTAGAAAAAAAAGTAGTATGACAAAATAGCGCAATAATTGCTGTATCAAATGCAATAAGGAGAGCAAGAGCTTGACTCAATGAAGAATGAAAACCTCTATGAAGCTTCTTATTTCTATGACCAACATGAGTTGGTAAAACTGAAACAGCAAAAGCTCTATCAGAAGTAATGTTTAATGATAAAAATGCATTTATCAGAATAGATATGAGTGAATATATGGAAAAACATGCTGTATCTAGATTAATTGGTA
>JAMOTX010000029.1 GCA_027062145.1 Candidatus Altimarinota bacterium
AGATACTTAAATGATAAGTATCTCTTTATTTAAAATTTTCAAACTAATTTAGGTAATTTCTTCTTTATAAATTTATTTACTAAATTTTTATAAGACCCTCATTTTGCATTTCTTTCTATTGGAGTAACTGATGAAGCTCAATTTATTTTTGATAAAAGAAAATTAAGTGCTTTTCATTCATCTAATTTTCATAATTTTCATCTCCTAAGTCATATTTCAGCTACTCATGACAAAACTGGTCATCTTTCCATTAGATTATTTCATCATACTTGTAAAGTAGAACCATAAAATAAATTATCATCTAAAACTAATTGTAATTTTTTAGGTTTAGATTTCCCTATTTCTAAATATTCATCAGCATTTGAAACTCTTTTTAAGTTTCTATTATGATAAGCCGACATTGCAGAAAGATTAATTTCTAATTTTGATTGATCTTTATTATAAAATTTAACTAAAACATATTTCATGAAGTAAGGCATCTCTATTCATCCATAAAGCATTCAATTAATATCTATATTCTCTATATCTTCAGGAATACCTTTAGCTATATTAAATGATGAAAAAATTTGTTTAATTGGATTATCTTCTTCCCTAATAATTCTAAGTAAATTTCAAATAAATTTATTATTTGTTTTTGTTATAAATTTTTTAGTTCATTTTATATCTGTTTTTTTTCAATTTGATTCTTTGTTTTCTAAATCTGATATGATTTTATCTTGTAATTCAAATGATTCTTTAAAAAAGTTTTTTGCATGATCGAAAATATTTTCGTCTAAACTTCTTCAAAAATTTATTTCAGAATCATTTTCAACTCATAATAATAAATCTGAAAAAATAGTTACAGTATTTTCTAATTCGTTATTAATATTTTCAATATAATTTTCTGTATTTTCTAATTTATTATAAATATAATATTTATCAAAATTTCTACTAGCCAAATTTCAAACATGTTTAGATAACTTATCTTTATCAGACATCAAAATAATAAAATTTTGAACAAAATATAATATATTTTTATAATGCTCTAATATAATTAAAAATGTTTCTTTTTCTAAGTCGTTTAATTCATTAATACTTTTTCATTCAAATTCAGATAAAGCATTTTTAATATCTAAAAAATATTGTTCTATTTTTTGAAAATAAATCTCTGGATGCAAATCATAGTTTATAGTTCCATCAGTATCAAATCAATCAAAATTAAAATAATACCCATATCAACGTGAAGTATATCAATTAGTAGTTTTTTTTGTGTAATCTTTAGAAAAGAAAGTACTAATATTCTCGTTATCTAATCAATCAACAACTATTTGAGAAACATTTAAACCTCATGAAAAATCTAGTTTTCATAAAAAATCTAGATTATATTTTTCTTCTAATAATTTTAACAAATCATTATTTCTTGAAGAAAGCTTTAATCAAATATTTCTAAACATTTCTAAAATTTTTTCTTCTGTATTTATTCAATAGTTTTCATGAATAATTTCTTCTATCTTTAATTTATATTCATTATAAATTAAATTTACTTCATCAGATAATATTTTAGTATTTGTAGAATGTCATTGTATTTTTTCAATGTCTTCCATTTTTTTATTTTTATTTTTATTACTTATATTTTATCATTTATTTACTTTAAAGGCAAAAATGAGACAAAATAAAAGATAGTTATTAATAACTATCTTTTATTTTATAAATTTTTCTCATCATCTTGCCCACGTACCTATTCCTCAAGCTAAATCATGAACATCAGTAAATCATAAATTTTTCATTAAATACAAAGCATTTCATGATCTATTTCAGCTTCTACAATAGATTAAATATTTTTTTGTTTTATCTAATTTTTCAATCTCAGATTTAAAACTATCTTTATAATAATCTATTTCTAAATCTTTTCATTCTATATATCACTCAGATATTTCTCAAGGAGTTCTAATATCTATTAAAATATAATCTTCTCAAATTTTTTGTTTAAATTCTCAAATATTATAACTTCAAATATTTACAAACTCTTGTTTTACTTTTACATCATTTTTTTCAATAACAACTTTAGTTCCACTAGATAATTTTCATAAATAATAACTTCCTAATAATACTATAACTAATAAACTAATTATTATATGTATACTTCTTTTATTGTTCATTTTTTAAATTATTAAAAATTATTTTTATAAATATATTTATAAATCTTAAATGAATCTAAAATTTTATAAACCTTTCATACTTAATTGAATTTTCCCTGTTTTTTCATCTATACCTGTAACTTTTACTTTTACAGATTGTCCTACTTCTACTTCATCTTTAGGATCAGAAACAAATTTATCAGCAATTTGACTAACATGTACTAAACCATCATTTTTCATTCAAATATCTACAAAAGCTCCAAAAGCTACAACATTTCTAATAACTCAATCAACTATATCACCTTCTTTTATTTCTACACTACCCTTTTTAATAGCTTTTTTATGAGTAGAATTAATTCTTTTTTCTTCTCAAATATTTTCGTATGAAGCTACTATAAATTCTAAAGTTGAAACAGCTACATCTGGATATATTTCAGTTAAAGCTTCTTTATTTTCATTAAAATCAGATGGACCTATATCATTTTCTAACATATATTTAGTAAGCTCATATTGATCTGGATGGATATCTGTATTATCTAATTTTTCATCACTTTCTGGTACTCTTAAAAATCATGCAGCTAATTCATATATTTTATCTGATAATTGTTTCTTTAAATGAACTCTAGATTTATAAGGTCTATGATTATATATTTTTTTAGCTGTTCTTTTATCTATACCTGAAATATGATTTAATACATAACTTGAGGCTGTATTTACATTTATTCAAACAATATTTACTACATCTTCTACTACGTTACCAAGTTTTTCTTCTAATTTTTTTTCTGGCATATCATGTTGATACATCCCTACTCAAATACTTCAAACTGGTACTTTTACAAGCTCAGATAATGGATCAATAAACCTTCTACCAATAGAAACTGTTCATCTATCAAGAGAATCTAAATCTGGAAATTCTTCTTTTGCTATTTTACTAGCAGAATAAACAGAAGCTCCTGATTCATTTACTATAAATATTTCTATTTCTGAAAAACTTTGAATCATTTCAACTGTTTCATTTACTCAAGTACCATTTCAAATAATAATAACTCCAGGTTTATCTTTTGCTATAATATTTTTTAATTTTGAAATACTTAAATCTTTTTGATATAAAAAGATTTTATCAAATTTAAGTGGATTACCTAGTTCATCAAGTATAGCCATTTTACAACCTGCTTTATAACCAGGATCAATAGCTAATATTTTTTTACCATATTCTGGTTTTGTCATTAATAATGAAGCTAAATTTTGTTTGAAAGTATCTATAGCATCATCTTCTCAAATTTCAGATAACATACCTCTTAATTCTGTTTCTACTGATTTAAATAAAGTATCATAACCATCTTTAAATGCTTCTTCTAATTCTTCTATAAAAGGAACTCTTATTTTTAATAATCTAGCATAATGATATTGTAAACCCTCATATGTTTTTTCAGATTTTTCAATTTTAATAGATAATATTTTTAAGCTTTCTCATCTATTTAATGCTAATATTTGATAAGGTTTTAAATATGAAATTCTCTGATTAAAATCAGCATAAATATCAAATTTAGAAATTTGACCTTTATCTTTATCGTTTAATTTATCTAATGCTTTTTCTCATTTTACTTTTGAAATAATATTACCATATTTTTGTATAGTTTCTATTAAGTCAGCTCTTAAATCTGCATTAGCAGAAATTTCTGCAGCAATAATATAACTACTTCCTTCTAAAATTTCGTCTTCTTTATATTCAGCTAAAAGTTCAGCAGGAATAATAAAATCTTTATTTAATTTAATCATATCAGCAACAACTTGAAATCATTTTTCAATTGCTATCATTGCTTTTGTTTTCTTTTTTGATTTATATGGTTTATATATTTCTTCTACTTCTTTTAAGGTTTTAGCTTTTAATATATTAGCCATCAACTCATCAGTCATTTTTCACATTGATTCAATACCATTTACAGCTGTTTGTTTAGCTTTATGAAGTTTTTCAGTTTTATCTCTAAGATCTATAATATCTCTTATATTATCTTCATCAAGATTTCATGTTCTTTCTTTTCTATACCTAGCAATAAATGGAACAGTTGCTCATTCAGCAATAAAATCTAAAACAACTTCTACTTGAAATGTTTTAAGTTCTAATCATTTAGAAACAACTTCTATATAATTTGGTAACTCTAAAATAGTTCATTCAAACTCTTCTTCATTAGAAACTTCTTCTATTTCATTTTCTTCAGCCATTTGTTGTAGTTAAATATATATTAATATTTATTTTAATTATTTAGATTTTTTTGCAAATAAAAAGCCAGACTATTCTGTCTGACTTAATTTATGATTGACTCTATTACTTTTCTATGTAAAAATTTACCATCCAAATAATAACTTGTTCTAGGTCCAAATTCAGTTGAATTAACAAGTATGTAACTTATATTAACTGTTTGACCTAATTTTTCTTTATCAATATAATGAATATATTTACCTTTGAAAAAATGATATATTTTATCAAAAAGACTATATTTAATTTCATCAATAAGTTTAACTTTAAAAAAACCTTCACTCATTGTATAATTTTTTTTGCATTCACACATTTTAATCTCCTATTTTTCTAAAACTCTACCTCTTTTTTCACTAAACATTTTTCTATTTAAATTAACTTGTTTAGGAATAGTAGTAGAAAATTTTATTTTCTTTTTATTTTTAAAATTATTTTCCATATTTAAGTACCAAAAATTTGGTATTTTAATATAAAAATTACTTCCAATTGAATGTAAATTAGCACTCATTTTATCTCCTTTTATTTGGTTTTTGTTTTTTTCTAGACCATGGATTATCATTACTCCATGCTCCAGGATAAGGTTCATTGTAATCATTAAATAATTGTTTTTCTAAATCTTTATGATGATTAACAATTGCATTAATGCTACCAATATCAAAAGATCTATTATAAAAACTACCACCAATTACTATAGATTTTTTAGTTTTTTTCTCAGAAAATTTAGGTTTTATACTAATAACTTTATGAAAAATATCATTATGTTTAATATAATGAACAGCAACTGATTCTATCTTAAAATCAACTAAAAACTCTGTAACATAATTACCCTTTGCCCAATAGTAAGAAATAATAGCATTTCTTAATTCTACATCTGGTTCTTCTAAATACATAAGTCCACCTCCTTATAATACTCGAACTTAGTTTACTTATTCTAAGTAAAAAAAGGATTAAGTCAATAACTTAATCCTTTTTTAATAATCATCTTTTAAAAAATAAGAAAACATTAAAAAATATATTATTAATCTATCAATTTCTGATATACCTTTTAACTCATATATTATTTTTTTTACTTCATTATCAGAAATTCATTCATAATCTATTGCAGAAATAATTGGAGATATTTGTTCAGTGTATTTTTCTGTTAATTCCATTATTTCTTCATAAGTTAATCCTTCTCACTTTATTTTATATAATATTTTTAAAGTATACAAATCTTCCTTTGTTTGCTCTTTATTTATATCTGGAACTACTATATCTAACTTTTCTGTAATTCAATTATTGTAATTTAATTTTTCTCACATAATCTATTTTGATGTTATACTAATAACTCTAATTATTTCTAAATCTATTTCTACTGTTTTTCAAATAGTTTTTGATAAATCTGAATTTATTTCTTCTAAAATTTTAGTTAAATCTCTATTCTCAGGCAAAGTAATAGTTGTTTTAACTACAACTCTATCTTTTTTAAGACTACTTATTTCTATACTAGCAATAGAAAAATGTTTTATTTCTGATCAAATTGTAGTAGTTAAATAATCTTTTATTTCTCAACTTATTCTTACTTCTTCTCTAATTGCTACAAATGTAGATATCAAAGGTATTAATATAATAACAATAGAAACAATTACAAATATTAACCTTTTAAACATATATTTTTGTTGTTTTTCAATATGAGGAGTAAATCAATATAACCAAAAGAAAATCGTACTCACTATTATAATAGCAACTAAATTGGTTAGAAATAACATCATTGCCCCACTTGCTAATTCATAATTTAAAGTTGCTAAAGCAATTCAAACAACTGCTAATGGTGGCATAAGTGATGCTGCCATTGCAACACCTGCAATAGACTCACCTAATCTTTTAAATCTAAGTGACATAACTGCAACCATAGCTGAAAAAATAGCTATGAAAAAATCTATAATATTTGGAGAACTACGTGCTAAAATTTCTTGAGTTTCTATATTTACTCATGCTATAAACGATACTAATGCTCACATTAATATTGAAGCTAAAATAGAAAAGAATAAAACTTTAAAAGCAATAGCAAAAAATTTCTGTGCTCATCTTGCGATTGCAAATGCTACACCATTTATTGGTCTTAATAATGGAGCAATAAGCATGGCTCAAATAACAACTGCAACCGAATTTTGTAATAATCATAATGCAGCTATCAAACTAGATAAAATAATTTCAATCCAGTATAATTTATCTCAAAGAGAATCACTTTTAACTTTTAGTGCAACTAACTCTTTTTGATCATTTTTCATTGATAAAAATTCTATTTTATCAAAAAAATTACTTACTTTTTCTTCTTTAGTAAGTTCTGTTTTGATTCAAGTTACCTTTTTAACTGCTTCTTCCTTTTTCAAGATTTGTTTAACTTCTTGTTTTATTTCTTTTTTTTCTGCTTTTGTAAGGTCTTCCTTTATTAATGGGATATCTTTTAACTCATTTTCAACCATCAATTTTATTTAAACTAATATTATATAAATAATATCATATAAATGAATATAAAACAAAAATTAAGCAAGCTATTTTTTTTGCATTATACAGTAAAATGTATTAGAATATATAAGTTAATATTATTTATATTTATAAAAGTAAAAAAATGGCTGTAAAAACAAAACAAGAAGAAAAAAAAATTGATAAAGTAGTATTATCTGCTGCAGACACTATAGAAATTGAATCAACATTTTCTGAAGCATCTGATTTCAGAGCAATTTGAGAAAAAATAACTGCTCCATTAGATGATATCATTTCACAAACAGCTAAAATTATTGATGCTGATCCTATAATGAATGTAAGTGAAGAACTTAAACAAATGAATGGTGAAGTTCAAGAAGTTTATAAAGATATCATTGATAATGATGGTACATTTATGAAAATCATGAAATCAATTCCTCTACTTTGAAATATTGCTACATGGACTGATGATAAAATTGATGAAGCTAAATTTAATATGAAAGGTTTAGAAGGTAAAATCAATATTATATTTTCTGGTTTTGATACTTCTTACAAATCAATCAATACATCTATTGATATGCAAAAAGATTTTGTTGAAGGTATAGATAAAAATTTAGATAAAGTAGTAGCATATAAAGATTATATAGAAACAAAAATTGAAGAATTTAAAGCTAGACTTGAAGCTACTGAAGATGAAGATGAAAAAATGAAATTAGGTATGTTTATCTCAAATGTAGAATATTTTCAAAGTAATCTAATAGTACTTATCGGTAACTTAGATATGGCTAGAAAAAGATTATTAATGAGACTTGATTCAGCTAATAAATTATCATTAGCTATGAATTCTAGTAGACCAATTTTTAAAACACTTTTATCTACTGCACTTATTGAAACTTCTAGTCAAAAAGCACTTGATGCATCTATGAAAGCAATGGAAGTAATGGGTTCTACTATTGATAAAATGTCTTCTGAACTTACTGATAAAGCTATTGATTCTTCAAAAAGAGCTGAAGAAATGGCTGCTAAACCAGTATTATCATCTACTATATTTATAGAAAATGTAACTAAACTAAAAAATCATTTCGAAGAAATTGATAATTATAGAAAACAAATTAAAATTGAAGCTAAAGCTGAACAAAAACTATTTGAAGAAGCTAAAATTAAACTTGAAGATATTAAAATAATGTCTAAAGAAAATCACGAAGAATTAGCTAGAGAATTAAATAAATAAAATAATGCTTACAAAAACTAAAATAAGAAAACAAGAAAAAAATGATTTGGAAACAAATCATTCTTTTTCTATTCCTAAAAACATACAAAAAGATATAAATGAAAAATGATTTCACTTATATAATTGGATATGAGAACAAGATGTAAAACAAAGTATAGAAAGAGATTTTTTAAAACTAATTGAAAAACTTTGAACTTTCTTTTCGTTAATACTCATAATACCAAGTGTTATTTTATTATACATAAAAGCTTATTCTGTCTTTAATCTATATTTTTTCTGAGTTCTTTGAATAATAAACATAT
>JAMOTX010000030.1 GCA_027062145.1 Candidatus Altimarinota bacterium
CTAATGAATGATTTAAAAATTTTAAAATAGATTTTTCTGATATTAAAAAAGATTCAAATTGAGTTTCTTGAATAAAAAAAATTAAGTTTTTAGTAAAATATTTATGAAATCATAAATGAGAAGATGCTATTAATCTTATTTGTAGTAGCGAAAAAGAATATTCTGAATTTAATCCTTTAACTAGTTGAACTGTTAATGAAGATGATGATATTAAAAATTTTAATATTATATGTAATGAAAAATACTCAAATTGAATGTATAAAATAACTAAAGAATGAGATTATAAATTAACTATATTTATTAATGATTATGCTTGAAATTTAAAGGGATTTACTAGATTATTTACAGTTTTACCATGAACATTTAGTCCTACTTATTCTACTGTTACTGAAGTAAATAAAACGGCTGAGGTTTATGCAAATAATGTAGATATACATGATTATGAATTAGTATTAAGAGATAAATACAATAATCCAGTATATAGTTGAACTGATGAATTAATTAAGAAGATTAATCTAATTAATCAAAAAGATAGATTAACAGCAACAACGTGATTCGAAACTATAGTTAATCATGATAATTCAGATGCATTAATAGAAACTTTATCATGAAATATAGATATTGATTGAAAAATTAATTTTAATATAAAATCTACATCACCTTGAGCATACTCATCTTTATTTAAGATTTGAATGCAATCATGGGGAATAGATTATATACAAAATGATGGAACTAAATTTATATATTTATCTGAAGCAGACATAACTAAAGATATGTTTTTAAAACCATTTACTGCCAAATTAAAAGTTTCTGATGATGGTAAATTAACTTATGATGCAGAACCAAAAATAACTTGAACTAATTTAAATTATAAACTAGTTTTACGTAATAAATGAACTATAAGTAATTATTCAGAATGAATAACAAATATCTCTAGTACAACAATAAAAAATGATGTAAATTGACATTATTGGAAGTTTTTCAATCCTGATGATAATGAATTTTGAAATGATTATACTGATTTTTTATGATTTAATGCTAGAATTGATGCTACTGATAATCTATTAAGTGCTCCAAAAATAGTAAATGATTGATTATGGATTCAATATAAATTAAACGGAAAGATAATTAGATACAACCTAGGTTCTACTACTATTGTAGAAAATTCTGATATTGTATTAAATTGAACAAATTCAGAAACTTTATGATTAAAAGTAGTATGAAACTTACAAGTTGACTCAGATACTAAATCAGCTGAATCTGGACAAGAGATAGATTTTTCAGATTTATCAAAATGAGCTGTAAGATCAAAAATAAGAAAACAAGCATATTCTTTAATTAGAAACAGAGAAAGTGGTACTATTGTAAACGGAATTAAATATATAGAATGAGATTTTTCTATATGATGAAATAATTTATGATATGAAACATTAATTATTAAGGACTGAGATTTAACAATTAATTCAGATTTAAACACTGATAATTCAAAATTAGGTATTATTATACTTAAAGATAATTATATTGTTTCTGAATGAATTAATCAAAAATGAAATATATACGTTGAAAACTATGTTGATTACATTGATGCTCTTATTTATTCGGATTGATGAATTATGTCAAATTGAGAATGAACTGATCAGTTAGTAATGAAAGGATCTATATTTTCTAGAAATACTATTGGTTGAGCTATTTCATGATCTGAAGGTGATTATATATTACCTTGATGAGAAAAAACTTCTAATCAAGATTTAGCAAGAATCTATGATTTAAATTTTATAAGAATATGAAATGAAAATCAAAATTCTAGTTTGAATTGATGAAATAATGATAATTTTGTTATTATATATAATCCTAAAATACAATTAGATCCACCTAAATGATTTAAATAATAAAATAAAGACTACTTTAAAAAGTAGTCTTTATTTTATATCTTAAATTATCTATATCTCAAGCTCACATTAATATTATTATTGCTCAAGTATTTTTATTATCAAAATCTTGAATAAGTTTTAATGTATTATCAAGTCATTTTCAATTAATTATTTTAGTATGATTTATTTCTTTTATTAATAATTCAGTATTAATTTTTTCTTTATCTTCTTTAGTATCTCTTGATTCATAAATATTTGAAATAATTAATTCATCAGTGTTTTTAAAACAATCTTTAAAGTCATTTAGTAATTCAAATGTTCTTGAATATTGATGTGGTTGAAATATAGTTAATATTTTTTTGTCTATATTAGTGTCTTTTATTGCTTTTAATGTTAGACTTATTTCTGTTGGATGATGTCCATAATCACTCATTAAAAGATTATTATGGACAGTCTTTCATAATCTCTCCATTCTCCTCCAAACACCTGAATATCATTCTATAGAATCTATTATTTTAGATTCACTAATTCATACCATATGTCATATTATATATGCTATTTTAGCATCGAATAATATATGATTTCAAGGTACTTTCATGTCTATAACAGGGAATGGTATTAATTGTCCATTATGAGAAAAACAATCTTCAAATACTTCTATATAAGTTATATCTTTCCTTAATCAAATTAGTTCGTTACAATTTTTATCATCTCAATTTAAAATAGCATATCATCATGAAACTATATTTTCTAAATAATCTTTATATGCTGAAGTATAATCTTTTAAATCTTTATAATAATCTAGGTGATCTAGTTCTATATTTAAAATTACTCAAACTGTAGGTTTATAATTTAAAAAACTTCTTTTGTATTCGCAAGCTTCAAGTACAAAATATTCATCTTCAAGGTTATTTCTTCTGTAAAAAAAATTTTTATTATCAAATTCTTTTAATATAGTTCAAACTATTGAAGTGAAATCTATATTTGAATTTTTTAAAACTAAACTTGTTAATGAGGTAGTTGTAGATTTTCAATGAGTTCAGGCAATTGTTATAAGTTTTTTATTATTCGCTATATGAGCAATAGCTTGAGGGTAAGTTAATAAATTTATTCAAAGTGATTTAGCTTTTTGTATTTCAGTTTGTTCAATAGGTACAGCTTCAGTATAAATCACTAATTCAAAATCACTATCAATTTTTTCAGGAGATTCTCATATAGTAATATAAGCTCATTCATTTTTTAATTGTTTTATTAATTCAGAATTATTTTTATCACTTCAATAAACTGTATATGATTGAGATAAATAATATCTTGCTATAGCTGATATTCAAATTCATCATATTCAAATTATATATACTTTATTTTTCATTATATTTTTTCATTAAGGATAATTTGTGTTTTTCAAAAAATTTCACTATTTAACTCATTTAACTCTTCTTCTTTAAATTTAGATAACACCCAATCTGAAACTTCGTAATTATTATTGAATCATATTCATATTTTTATCCTCTTAAAGTCATCGCTAAAGTGTTGAATTATGTTTTTTATACCATTATGTCATCAAGCACTTCATTTGTCTCTAAATCTCAATTTTCAGAAATCCATACTTAAATCATCATATATAATAATCATATCATCCATTTCTACTTTATAAAAATCAATAATCTTTCTTAGTGATTCTCAGCTTAGATTCATGTATGTTTGAGGTTTTATTAATAAGATTTTTTCTCACATATAGTTTCATGAAGATATTTCTGCTTTAAATTTCGATTCTAATTTAAAATCAGAAAATGAACTATTTTCTTTTAAATAATCAAGAAATAAAAATCAAACATTATGTTTAGTGTTTTTGTATTCATTTCAAGGATTTCACAATCAAACTATTAATTTCATATTATTTTATTAATTATATTTCCTTTATTATAGGTGTTTTTTTATAAAAATAAACTTTTATATTTAATTTATTTATGTTATACTTCATCTATATTTTATAAGTATATTAATATGATATTAGAAAAAGCATTAGTAGAATTAAATAGAAAACAAAATACTAAAGATATTTTAGAAATATTAGGAATCAAATTTAGGTGTGATTACTTAAATCATTCATATTATAAAAACAAAATAAGCACATTAAATAAATGAGATTATTTTATATCAGATTTAGATTGAACTTTTTTTAGATGAACATTACAAAAAGAAGCAGTAAGTTTATTTATAAAATTTGTAAAAAAACAGGATTATTTAAATATGGATTTAGATGATTATTTAGTTTTTTTAAAGGATGTTAAGTTTTTCAATAATTTAGAAAAAAAAGCATATAATAAAGAAATAGAATATTTTGAATACTTAAATGCATGAATATTTTTGTTATTAAAGCATAAAAACTTAGTTGAATGGGATGAATATTTGGCTTATATTAAATATAGCTTTAAAAAGAAAGAAAAAATTAATCCTTTTAGATTTTCATTTAAAAAATTAAAGGAGGTTCTTGAGGGTAATAAAAATTTCATCTTTGTATCTTGAGCACCAGATTTTATTTTTGATATATATTTAGAATTATTAAAAAAATATATTTGAAAAAATATTTGAGAACAATATGTTAGTAATATTTTCTGAATAGGTAGTTTCTTATCTTTAGAAACTAAAGAATACGTTCCATTATGGTGAAAAGATCATAAAAATGATTTTATTAAATGATTATTATCAGAAAAAATAATTGAAAATGTTATTTGATGAATGGGGGATACTGCAAGTGATTTTTGAATAAGTTATATGCTTGATGAAAATATGGACTTCTATTTTGTTAATCCAGAAAGAAAAGTTTTTGATAAGTTCGATGAATTTAAAAAAGATAAAATAAATTATCATTTTGTTATTGAAAGAAAAGATTTAATTATAGAAATAAAAAAAGAAGATATTAAATATATTTAATATCTTCTTTTTATTTAAAAAATTTTGAATGTACTTCTTTTAATTTTTTATTAGTTACATGTGTATATACTTGTGTAGTTGTAATACTAGCATGTCATAACATTTCTTGAATTGCTCTTAAATCAGCTCAATTACTAAGTAATGTTGTTGCGAAGCTATGTCTTAATGTATGCGCTGAAATATTTTTTAATATAAAAGCTTTATTGGCATATTTTTTTACCATATTAGTAATAAAAAATCTTGTTAATCTTGTTTTTTCATCTTCTAATATATCAATATTTTCTTTTTTTATATTATGTCTTATGAAAAGTGGTGAAAGATGGTCATTTCTTTTTTCAAGATAATTTTCTATTAATTTAGCTGAATGTTTAGTAAGGTATACAACTCTAACTTTTCTTCATTTTCATCTTACTGCAAATTCTCTTCTTTTTAGATTTATATCACTTATATTTAATGCAGTTAATTCAGATATTCTTAATCAAGTAGAGTAGACACATTCCATTATTGCTAAATCTCTTGTTCAAATAAGTGTGTTAGTATCAGGAGTATTAAATAATCTTTCTAACTCATCTTCATTTAAAAATTCTACATGCCTTTCTTCTGCTTTTATTAAATCTATAGCAGTTGCTGACATACTTTTGTGTCATTTTTTTTCTAGAAATTTTAAAAAACTTCTTATTGTTATCATATAAGCATTAGCAGTTTTTATTGAAATAGTTCTATTCTTTTCATATAAATAACTTCTAAATCATTCAGCAATTTCTAAAACAATATCTTTTACTTTAAAATTTTCTAAAGATTTTTCTAATTTATCTATTATATAACTTTCAAATTTATTTAAATGTCTATCATATTGTTCAACAGTTCTAGGTGATTTATTCTTAATAACCTCTAGATAATTAAGGAAATTATTATGTGCGTCTTTAAATAACATAAAGTAAAAGATAATAAATATTATGTTACATATTTTAATTATTATATATTATTTAGCAATAAAAAAATACCTTTTTATAAGGTATTTTTATATTATAATTTCTGGTTCTGAATCAGTTATAAGTATAGTATGTTCATATTGACATCATAAACTACCATCTTTAATATAAATCTCCCAACCTCATTCATCAACTATTTGTCAGCTAGTTTCTCATAGAATTGGTTCAATTGCTAAAGTCATTCATTTTTGAAGTTTAATTCAGTTTCATGCTTTTCAAAAATTAGGTATATATGGTTTTTCATGTAATTCTTTTCAGATTGCATGTCATGTTAAATCTTTAACAACTTTAAATCAAGCTGATTCAATTTCTTTTTGTATTGCAGCAGATATGTCTCAAACTTTATTTCAAGCTTTACATTGAGCTATTCAAGCATATAGAGCTTTTTTATTAACTTCAATTAATTCAGCAGCTTTAGGATTTTTATCATCTCATCATACAACTATTGATATAGCTGCATCAGTATTTATTCATAATCATTTATCTTTTATTCAAAAATCAAATGTTACTAAATCTCCATCATAAAAAACTAATCATGCTTTTGGAGTTCAATGAACTACAACATCATTAACACTTATACATATATTAGCAGGAAAATCATAAACTCATTTAAATCAGCATAAAACTCAATGTTTATTAGCTATATCTCAACATAATTTATCTATTTCTTTAGCAGTTGTTCAGTTTTTTAATGTTTTTCTAATTTCTTCAAAAACTTTTTTATGAGTTTTTGCATTTTTTCTCATTTGTTCTATTTCTTGTTTTGTAAGCATTTTTTATTTTAATTAATTAATTACAGTTTCAACCTCATCATTGAGCATTACATACTTTTTGAGAAACTTTTATTGTTTTTTCTAATGTATTTATACTATCTTGAATGTTTAAATGTGAATTTATAATAGTTGATCTAAGTTTTTCAGTATTTATATCTCATACAGCTGCAAAGGGAATTTCACTATTGAAAAGATTAGTTATTTTAGATTGTATGCCTCTTGTAGTTTCTGATACAGTTGTTACTTTTTTAAGTAAATTTATATTTATTTGTTTTGTGTTTTCAGGAAAAGCTTCTCATATATTTTCTTTTTTCCATAGTTCCCAGTCTTTTTTTGTTTTTTCAAGTGTTGATTTATAACTGTTTTCAATAAAATTATTATTCATTGAAAATCATTCACTATTATATTCAGCAAGATTTTTATTTATAATAGCTTGTTTATCAGAAGGGACTCATTTATTGTCTAAATATTCTTTTAATTTTTTTTGTTCTATTTTATTAGATTTATCTGGTTTATTTCAAATAAGTAAAGCATAAGCATCCCTCCATTTTTGTATTCAATCTTCTGATTGTTTATTTAATAGATTTATATCTCAAATAGCATCTGAAATTTGTTTAAAAAATCATTCTTCTTCATTGTTACAAGCTGAAACAGCTTTTTTTCAGTAATATTTTTTAAGTTCTAACATGAAGTTGTTATCAACTAAAATTAGATCACTAAATTGTATATCACTTTGTTCTCAAATAATATTAACTCTATATAGATCTAATATTAAATCATTATTTTTTAGTAATTTTCATACTATTTCTTTTGTTTTTTTTCAATTTAATTTACTTTTACATGTTTCGAGTCATTTAATAACTCATTTACAAGCATTATCAACTACAATTTTTGTATTTCATTTTTGATCTAATTTTTTTATAAATTCTACTAATCATTTATTTTCTTTATCAATTTGTGAATAATCTCTTTTAACTTGAAAGGGAACTTCGTTAAATAAAGGATGATTTACATAATATTTAAAATAAGAAAAATATCATGTGAAATTAAAGATATCATTAAATATACTTGAAATCTCGTTTCATTCATTAACTAATTTTTCTCAAGCATCTTTAAATTTATTTTTTAAATTCAAAACTTTTTTGTCAAATTTTCATTTAGCAGCTTTTTGCTCGGCTATTTTATCATCATCTTTTTTATTAGCATTTTCAACAATTGCTTTTGTTATATTTTTAATAACTTGTCTATTATTTTTAACATAATCACTTAAAATAGGAGCTGTTTTATCTTTAATTAAACAGGCTCCTGCAGCAAATGAAGTATTATATGTTAGTAATAATACTATGGCAATTATTATATTTTTCATATATGTGAAAATTAGTATTCAATAGGTATTTCTCTTAATTTTTTAACTAATGAATATAGGGTATTTACATATTCATTAATTCAAGCAGTAAATTTATCAAGCTCAGTAAATTGTTCTTCAAATGTTCAAAGTACTCAATAAGAAACTTTTGAATATATAGTTTTTTCCATAGTTGCTATTTTTTTCTGTCTTTCTT
>JAMOTX010000031.1 GCA_027062145.1 Candidatus Altimarinota bacterium
GTTATTTCATTATTTAGCCATTAATTATATATTTTATAAATTAATCATATATATTTATGATCGGATTATCGGATAAAAATGCTACTAGTATTATACCTCTTAAAAAGAACTATAATTTCAATGGAAAAGAGTATTCTTTTGAAACTGGTAAATTAGGACTACTTACTAGTGGAGCTGTTACTATGGCTGATACTGAAGGTAATATGCTTTTTACATCTGCAGGTTTTAAAACTGAATGATTAAATGAAAAAGCTGATTTTTTCCCACTTGTAGTAGATTTTCAAGAAAAATTTTATGCTACAGGTTTAATTGGTGGTAATAGATTTCAAAGAAGAGAAGGAAGACCTAGTGATAATGCTACTCTTACTGCAAGACTTATTGATAGACCTATTAGACCAATGTTTCCTAAATGAATCATTAATGATACTCAAATAATGTTAACAGTACTTTCAGCTACTGGTGAAAAAGATTTAGGTTCATGGGGTGTAACTTGTTCATCTCTTGCTTTACTAATGACAGGAGCTCCTTTTGATGGTCCAGTTGCGGGTATTAAAGTTATTATGAATAGTGATGGAAGTTTTACTTCTGATCCTTCTACTGAAGAAGAAGCTAATGCTAAATTAAATCTTGTTATTGCTGGTACGCTTGATGCTATTACTATGGTAGAAGCTGGAGCAAACGAAGTTCAAGATTCAGATATGCTAGCAGGTTTAGAATTTGCTCATAATATTGTAAAAGATATCTGTAATGCTCAATTAGATTTTATTAAAGATTATAAAGAACAATTTGGAATTGCTGAAGTAACTGCTACTTTTAATAAACCAGATGAATCACTTTATGCTGTAGTTAAAGAATTTTTAACTGAGGATAAAATGGAAGTTCTTTATGAAAAAGGTAAAAAAGAATTTCAAAAAGAATTAGATAAATTAGATATTGAAACTAGAGAATTTTTAACTACAAAAGGTCATATAGTTGATTCTTCTGCTGGAAGTGTATGAGATTCTTGTACTGTTTCAGATATTGTTACTATTGATGCTAATGAAGTATGATCTCTTGTATATAAAAGAGTAAAAGAAGTAATGAGAAAGGGTATTTTAGAAAAAGGTAGAAGACTTGATGGTAGAGCAGTAAATGAAGTAAGAAGTATTATTTGAGAAACAGGATTACTACCTAGAACTCATGGTTCTGCATTATTTCAAAGAGGGATGACTCAAGCATTATCTGTTGCTACTTTAGGTGGTCCAGATGATAAATTATTATCACAATGAATGATGCCAGAATCTGAAAAAAGATATATTCATCACTACAATTTCCCACCATATTCTGTATGAGAAGTTAGAATGATGAGAGGTGTTGGTAGAAGAGAAATTGGTCATGGAGCATTAGCTGAAAGAGCATTAGTTCCAGTTTTACCAGATGAAGCTGATTTTCCATATACTATGAGAGTAGTTTCTGAAATAACTACTTGTAATGGTTCATCTTCTATGGCTTCTGTTTGTGGATCAACTATGAGTCTTATGCAAGCATGAGTTCCTATAAAATCACCAGTTTCGGGGGTTGCTATGGGTATGATTTATGATGATGTTACATGAGATTATAAAATATTATCAGATATTCAAGCTCAAGAAGATTTTCTTTGAGATATGGATTTCAAACTTACAAGATCAAAAAATGGTATAACTGCACTTCAACTTGATGTAAAAATAAAAGGTCTTTCTATGAATATTTTCAAAGAAGCTTTTGCTCAAGGTAATGAGGCTACAGATTTTATTATGGGTAAAATGATGGAAATTATTTCTGAAACAAGTAAAGAATTATCTCCATATGCTCCACTTATAATGACTATGAAAGTTCCTGAAGATAAAATAAGAGTAATTATTGGTAAAGGTGGTGAAAATGTTCAAAGACTTGAAGCTGAATTTGGCGTAAAAGTATCTATCGCTGATGATGGAACTACTACATTAACTGCTGCTACACAAGAATGAGGTAAAAAAGCTATTGCTGATATTGAAAACCTACTATGGGTTCCAACTGTAGGGTATAAAGATACTTGAGTTGTAGTTAAAATTATTGAATGAGTTTGAGCAATTGTAGAATATAGAGGAAAACAATCAGGTATGATTCATATTTCTAAACTTTCTCCAGCTAGAATTTCAAATGTAGAAGATATTGTTAAATCATGAGATGAAGTTGAATTTGAAGTTATTCAAGTTGATTTAGCTAAATGAAGAGTTGGTTTACAAAGAAAACCAAGTGATGAAGAAGTAAAGAAATTCGAAGAAGATAAAAAGAGAAGAGATGAAGAATATGCTAAGAAAAAAGCAGAAAGAGAAGCTAAAAAAGAAGAGAAATAAAAAAAGCAGATTTCATCTGCTTTTTTTATTTCTCTAAAATATATCATTCATTGATAATTGTTTTTAATTTAAATTCTTTTCATAATTTTTTTCTTATTTTAGAAATAGCTACATTAATAGTATTATCTGAAACGTTTATTAAATCATTTGCTCACCAAACTGAATTAATTATATCTATTTTTTTAAGTATTTTTCAAATATTAAATAAAAAATATTTAATTAATTTTAACTCAATAGATGTTAAATTTAATTTTTCTCATTTTTTATAAACAGAAGAAGTTGAAATATTATAATTGATATCTTCATATGCTATATTTGAGTTTAAGCTTACTTTATAACTTCTTCTTAATAAAGCTCTAATTCTAGCAATTAATTCTTCTGATGTAAAAGGTTTAGTTAAATAATCATCTGCTCATAAATCTAATCAATAAATTTTTTTTTCAGGATCTGAATATCATGAAATTATAATTATAGGAGTATCTATATCTTTATTATTTCTCAATAATTTAATAATATCAAATCAACTTCAGTCTATTAATCAAATATCTATTATAAATAGATCTGTTTTTTTATATGGTTCTTTTTTGAAATCTTTATAAGAGTTTAATATATATGTATTAAATCAATTTTTTATTAATTTTTTTGATATATTAGATGATAATACTTTTTCATCTTCTATTATTGTAATATGCATGGTGTTATTTATTAGTTTAAATACTTATATATTTTTTCTTATAAATTTATATCATAATATTTATTTTATAAGAATTGTAAAATAGCTATTTTATATAGTATATTTGTATGACCTTAAATCTATGTTAAATTTTAGTGCTAAAATGTAACTAATTTGTAACAATTATTTTTTATTATCTTACTGTTTATTTATTAAATAGTAATAATGAAGAATAATATTATAAAATCTGTTAGTATTGAAGAGTTATCAGGCAATAATTTTAAAGAAATAGCTGAAATCGAAAAAGATATGTGGGCATATTGAATATGAGAATATGTTAAGTGTGATAATTGTAATTCTATTTATTCAAAAAATGATATTTATTGAGATTTAGAATATGAAATAAAAATAAAAACTGTAACTGAAATTGAAAATATTTTATGAAATGATTCAATCTTGTGTAAAAAATGTAGTTCTTCAACAAATTTTATATATGATATTGATGAAAATTTAATAGAAATTAAAAAAAGGTTATTTGAAAGTAAGCAATCATTTATTTCAATTTTATATAATAATGATAACTGAGATATAAATTGATTTATTGATTGATATGTTGATTATTTTAATAATATTTATGAAAGAGAATTGAAATACCATTATGATATAATATGAAAAAAAGAATTAAAAAGATTTATAGAAAAAAATATTTGAAATAATTTACCTGAAAATATATTTTCATTTTCTTCAATGTGAACAAAAGAAAAATATAAAAATTTCTATATTTTATTTGAGATGATAAAATATTTTTTTTCAATGATACCAAATAGTTTGGATAATGTATTGTGATTAACTGAATTAGATTCATGATGAAGTTTAAATTCTATATATGCAGTTTTATGAGCAAAAAAAATAGATATTAATTGAATAATTAATAATACTAATCTAAATTATAATAGTTGATTATTTTATCATAAATGAGTTGTAGCTGATTATAAAAAAAGTTTTTCTTTAGATATAAGAACTTTTTTAAAAAAATATAAATCAAGTATGGAAAAAATATTAGTTGATTAATCTAATAATAATATACTATTAGAGTAGTATATTTTATAATACTTTTTTTATGAGTTTTTATATAATTTTATATTTAATAATTATATCACTTTCATTTTTTGTATGATATATAGTTTTTAAAAAATACACTAATACAAGTGGATTATTTTTTTTAATTTTTTTTATATCTGGTTTTTACTTTATTTTCTTACGTTTTTTTCAACATCAAATGTAGATTTATTATTATTATATTCAAAGTTAGCATTTTGAATATCAATTATTTGATTATACAGTTTTTTGATTTTTATATTATTTTTTAAAAAGAAAAAAGAAAAATTATTCAATTTTGTAAGTGTTATTTCTTTTGTAATTTTTTGAATTTTATTATATTTATATGTTAATACATCATATATTATCAGTGATATGTATTTTGATGTTATTAAATGAGATTATTATGAAAAACAATGATTTTTTTATAATATACATATTGTTTTAAGTTTATTATTCTTTCCTTTATTGTTTATATTTTCATATTTAAAGCTTAAAACTTTAACTTATATAAATAAAGAAAGGTTAAAATATATATTGTTTTGAATAATTATATTTATATGATTATGATTATTATTTCAATTAATTCTACCTATTTTTGATATATATTTATTTGAGAAATGAGCTATTTTATTTGTTTTACCATTCTTATTTTTTTCGTGGTATTCGATTTCTAAATATAATTTTATTGATTATAAATTTAGAACTGCTGAGATAATAGTTTTTTTATTATCTTGAATATGAACGATAATAATTTTCATTTTATTTAAAAACTATTATTTATTAATATCTAAAGATTTTTCAGTTTTTTGGGGGATTAATAATAATTTTTCATATGTAGATTTGATTTTTTGAATAATTATTTTTTCATTTTTAAAATATTTTTTATGAAAAGTTATATCTTGAAATAATGAATATAATCAATTTATTTGAAGATTAAATAAGTTAAAGGAAAAAATACCTTTTATTAATAATATAGATAATTTAAATTCATTTTTAGTTAAGGAAGCTTATTATCAGTTTAAAGTTAATCATATTAAAATAAATTTAAATATTGATATTGATAGTGAAATATATTATTACTTTAATAAAAATTTTAATACTGATATATTTATTAATGATATAGTCTTTATAGAAGAAAATAAAAATAAATTTAATAAAGAAAAAATATTAAAACAAATTAATAAAAAGATTCATATAATATTTCCAATGTTTAATAATAATTGAACTTTAATATGAGTTTTTGAAATATGAAATAAACCATTAAAAGAACAATATTATTTAGAAGAAATAAATATAATAAAAGATTTTGTTTGATTTCTTATAGGACATTTAAAGTATATAGATATTTATTCTGAGATTAATGATTTAAATATAAATCTTGATAAAAAAGTTGATGAAAAAACTATTGAATATAATAATTTAATTAGTAAGCAAAGAGAGTTTATATCAATGTCATCTCATGAAATAAAAACTCCTGTATTATCAGCTTCATTACAAGTTGAAAATATTTTAGATGATATTGAAATTTGAAATTATAATAAAAAATATTTAATAGATGAAATAGTTATATTAAAAGATCAGATTTTTAAAATTTCTGATTTAGTAAAAAATATTTTCACAGTTCAAAAGTATGATATAAAAGAGGTATGATTATATTTAGAAAAAGTAAAATTAGATGATATTATTATAGGTGAATATGATATATTAACTAGGATATTTCCAGATATAAACTTTGATATTAATATTTCAAAAAAAATATGATTTATAGATATAGATAAAATTCAATTTACTCAGGTGATTTCAAATTTACTTAATAATGCTATTAAATTTGTAAATATAAATAATCCAAAAATTTTAATTAAAGCGAATATAAAAAAAGATTTTCTTTCTATTACTATTGATGATAATTGAATATGATTTAATGATTGAAATGAGAAAAATATTTTTGATAAATATTCAACATGAAAATGAATGACATGTTGAATTTGAATGTGATTATATCTTTGTAAAAAAATAGTAGAATTACATTGATGAAAAATATCTGCTAATAAATCAAAGAAATTATGATGAGCAAATTTTGAAATATTATTA
The DNA here is from genome assembly GCA_027062145.1 of Candidatus Altimarinota bacterium. Lineage (GTDB taxonomy): Bacteria > Patescibacteriota > Gracilibacteria > BD1-5 > UBA6164 > UBA6164. Next base: position 6,220 of record JAMOTX010000031.1, read on the forward strand.
CCAAATAATAATAAATAATATAAATAGGTTTTTAAAAAATAAGATATAAAATATTAATATTTTATATCTTATTTTTATATATAAATTTATTAATAATTGAGGATGACATATTTTTATCTGAAAAAATTAAAATTATTTTTAATAAAAAACAAACATTTAATTTAATAACTCAAATTAATTCATTCGAAGAATTTTTGAATAAATATTATATAATAGATATTTATGATGTTGTTTTAGTGGATATATTATTATGAAATAGTAAAAAAAACTGAATAGATATAATACATAAAATACGTTCTAAAAACAAAAAAATTCCAATTGTTATTATTAGCTGATTAAATGATATTAAATGGTTAAGATTGGCATTTAATGCGTGAGCTAATGATTATATATGTAAACCATTTAGAATTATTGAGCTTGAAATTAGAATTTTAAAATGGTTTAATAAATATTTGTTATTGTATTCTTCAAATAATAAAAAAATACTTAAATATAATTGATTAGAATATTGTTTTTATAATAATTCATTTATTATGTATAATAATAAATTAAAATTATCTAAAACTAATAAATATATTTTGCTTTTATTTATTTCACAAAATGAAAAATTATTAACTGAAATTTATTTAATTGAAAAAATATGGTGAGATTCAAATATAGTTGATAGAAATTTAAGAGTCACTATTAGTAGATTAAAAAAATGATTATGAGTTTATTGAATTGATAATTGGATTCAAAATATTAGATGAGAATGATATATATTTAAAAAATAGTATAAATTTTTTTATTTTTAATATATATGTTATTATATTAATATATTATTAAATATAATTAAATATGTTAGAAAAAGAAATCAAAATATTAGATATTGATATTAAATTATTAGTAGAAAAATTGGAAAAATTATGAGCTGAAAAGACTTTTGAATGATATATTCATGATGTTTATTATGATTTTCATGATGAAGATACTGATGAGTTAAAAATGGAAGAAAATAAAAGACTTTTTAGAGTAAGACAAAAATGAAATATTCATATGTATACTATTAAAAGAAAAAGAAATAAAAAGAAAGATGGTTGAGAAAATTGAGTTAAAATAGCTGATGAATGAGAAAGAGAAATAACTGATGTTGAAAGTTTTAAAAAAGTATTAGAAAAATACTGAATGAAAGAAACTAGAGAAAAGAAAAAATATAGAATTTCTTATGCTTTAGATTGATGTGAATTTGATATTGATGATTATTTAATGTGAGATGATAAAAATATTATTCCACCACTTTTAGAAATAGAAGCTCATACTAGTGAAGAATTATTTGAATGGGTTAAAAAATTAGATTTAAATAATAATCAAATCGAAACATGGGGAAGTAGAAAATTGTTTGCTCATTATGGGATTGAATACTCATGGTTATAAAAAAAAGATAAAACTTAATGTTTTATCTTTTTTAATTTTGTATTTCTTTTTCAATTACTTGCAATGGTTTAAAAAATCAATCTAAATTAAGTCATGATTTTCTAAGATCTTTATACGCTTGTATTTTTCTAAATAACTCTACTTCTAATTGATTATTTTCATCTAATACATCACTTCAAAATTTTTCTTTAAAGTATTCAGCATTTTTATTTTGATGATTTCATGCACTATTTGATAATGGAATAATTATTGAATGAATTCAAAACATATTTAATTCCCATAAAGTTGTAGCTCATCATCTAGTAATTGCAATATCTGTATTTTTTAATATAACTCAAAGTCTTTTTTGAGTTAAAAAATCATGAGTTAAAACATTTGGAAAAACTTTAAATTTATTTCTTAAATGCATATTTTTTT
>JAMOTX010000032.1 GCA_027062145.1 Candidatus Altimarinota bacterium
ATCCTCCAGCTATTTCTACTCCTACGATAAGTTTAGCTGCACAAATTATAGATGATAATGGTGGTGGTTTGACTACTGATTTACCAGCTCCAACTGTTACAAATGTACAAGCAGGTGCTGTATATAGTATAGTAGGAGATCCAACAGGTGGAAAACTTACTATAAATAGTTCTACTGGTATAGCTACTTGGAATGGTGATTTATCAGCTGGTACTGATTATAGTATTACTATAAAAGTAGTAAATACTGATGGTGGAAATAGTTCTACTACATTTAATTTGCATGTAAATGATAATGCTTAGTTATAGTGTATTTTAGAAAAAACAAAAAAGTTAGAGATAGTTCTCTAACTTTTTTTATTTATATAGTTTTACATAATCTATAATATCATTAATTTGCAATATATAATTTCATCATAGTTTTATTGCTCAAATAGATATATCTTCTATTTCTTCATTATTAGTTTTTCATGTAGGCTTCCATGCACTAGTATTAACTTTTAAAAATACTTCATCACTTATTCTTTTTACTGATATAGTATTAAAAGTTCAAGTAGTTAATGGTATTGAAGTAAGATGAAAACTAGTATATCAATCATTAAAACTTAATATTCAATCTTGAACATAGAGATTAAAATTATCTGCAGATACAAGATAATGTTTTGTTGCATCTGATGGTATTCTAACATTTATTTCTATTTTGAAATCATCGTTATCATCTATATCTAATCATGTATATTTCAACATATCAGCTGTTGAAGTACCTTCTCAATGATGAGTTAATATTATTCAAGTAAATCAATTTTTTGTTAAAAATGATTTACTATTATCTATAACAGTTCAATAAGGACTTAAATTTGTTCAGTTTGGGTTAGAAGAATTTCAAAATTGATTTGTATATCATTCTGTAATAAAGTTTGATATTACTCATAGACTTCATAAATCTAAATCTCAAGGTGTATTATATTCAGCTGAAGCGTATAGAGGCAGTCAAGCTGTTATTTCTCATAATTCAATTCACTTTTCTATGTAATAATCAGTAGGTGTCATTTTATTATGACCTCATTTATATGATATACTTGTTCCTCCTAGATTACACATTACTTGACCTTCACAAACATCTCAATCGTTAACATAATGCTTATTATATGCTACTCAAGTAGTAGTATCTCATACTCATAAATTTTCTAATAAAACATATGTATGATCTCATTCAATTACACTTAATCATGCTGTACATTCTATCGAAGGTACACATACTAAACCTGCTTTATCATAACCAGTTTCACAAGTAAAAGGTAAATTAGTAAATGTATAACTTGCATCATTGTTACATGTTACAGTTCTATGATGTACTTTATCTCATGCAAGAGGAGGCATAGTAACTGTTTCAGTATATGTTAATGTTTGAGAATCTCAAAAATCCATTACTGTTGATGCAAATCAACCATCATCGTAAGCTGTACATTGAGTAGGGGAAGCTACAGTACATGAATCAAATTTATAAGCATTATCTCATAATAAAACTCCGTTATTACATGTTCTAGTTATAAAAGTTGGACATGTAGTTCCGTTAGGTACTGATAATTTATTATAAGCTTCTATAGAAGCTAAATTTTCTATTTCTTTACCATTTAGATAACAATTCTTAGATACTTTTTTATCTAATTTTAATTTTTTATCTTGTTTTAATTTTTTATTTTTATCAACAAGAGCAACTATTTTGTTAGCATCTCTAATTGAACTATTTTTAGAAAATTCAGGAATAGTTATTGTTGTGTTTGTTGGACTTGGATTAGGTATATCTCTTTTAAATGTAGCTTTTTTTCAAGCTGTTAATTTTATAGTTTCAGTTATTAAACCATTTGGTTTTTTAACTTCATCAGCATCTTTATCAAAAGAAACTCAAGCAACTGCAGCATTTACTTCAAATGCATTTGCAGTTTGCAATGAAACATCTTCAGGTAGTATAGACTCTTTAGTAGCTGTTACTTCTCATTGTATTACTTCTATTTCAGTTTCAGTACTGTTTGCGTCTACAGAAAAGATAGTTCATCTTACTGCTGCAGTAGTATCATCAGTATAAATTTGAAATTCTGAATCATCATTTAAATGAGTTGCCTGAGTCCAAATTTTACCTACCTTTAATGCAAGTTTTAAATATGTAGTAGAATTATCATCTTTTTTGAAGTAAGCATTACTTATTAATAATTCTCAACCATTTTCTAAAATAGATACTGTTCAATCAGAAAAGAATATTTCTAAATCTGATCATTCAGCTTTTATTAGATCACCTTCATGATATATTTTTCAACCAGCTTTTGCAGTTAAAACTAATTCATCAGGATTGTATGGTAGATTTTCTGTTGATTCATTTGAAACAAAATCTGGACCATTATATGATCTTATTAAACTATATGGACCATTTTCAGCTGAATAGTTTCATTCAACAGTTGCAGAAAATGTACCATTATCTAAAATAACTGATGCTATTTCAAATTCATTAGTAGCTTTTGTTTTACCGTAAGCATAATAACTATTTGTTCTAGGATCTAGAGGTAATGTATCTAGATATTTATTAGCAATAGTGCTTTCATTAATAGAACCATATACTCAGAATGTTTCTGATCATGTATATGAATGACTATAAGCAGTATCTATTTTATAAAAATTTGTATTACCCCCTGGCATTGGAAGAGTAGCACTTTCTTGAGTATAAGCCTCAAGAGCATTTTTAATAGTGCTAATATCAGTCATTACTTTAGTATTATCTGCTTTTTCACTAGAAGAATTCATAGATGAAAAACCAACAACAGCTAATAATGTAATAATAGAAATAGCTATAATTATCTCTACAAGAGAAAAAGCTTTTTTATTTACCATAAAACTATAAATTAAAAAATATTAAACAATTATACTATACTTAAATCATAAGGGTATTAAAGTATAAAAAATAAAACCTTTTGACAATCAAAAGGTTTTATTTTTTATTAATTTTCAGTTCATGTCCAAGCTTCATCAGCCCGAGTATTTCACCATCAGTGTTTTTTCTTACATTTAACAGGATTTCAATTATTATTTATTCAGTTACATGTTCTATAACATGACAAATGTGGAAAAATATGGTTTTTGTTACTATATCCAAATGGACAAGATCAACAACCATTACCTGTATATAATATATCAGAATCACTTTCATTATCCTCATCTTCAGTACTACCTTCATCTTCAGTACTACCTTCATCTTCAGCTACTTGGTTTATATCATCATCATTTTCTAGTGCTACTGTTCTACTATAATCTTTTTCATCAATATAAGCTATTTGATTTTCAGTTAATATTTCATTATTAGCTACTAATTGTTTAGAATTTTCTTGATTTAAAGCATCTATTTCAATTTTAGTTCTTTTTGATTTGTTTAATTTAAAAATATGTTTTATTTGTTCAAATAGATCTAAGTTTATATCAGCGCTATTTCAAATACTGTTATTTTGTGTTTGGATTTTTTCTCAATCTAAAAGTGTATCAATAATTATTTCATTTCATTCAGCATCTAATTCATTTGATAATACTTCTATTTTTCATTCTTTAACTATTATTTCAGTATTACTAGAATTTTTAGTTATTCAAAATATAGTTCATCTTACTGCTGCAGTTGAATCTGTAGTTGTAATTTGAAACTCAGAATCATCATTTAAATGAGTTGCTTTTGTCCAAATACTACCAGTTTCTAATGCTATTTTAACAAAACTTGTAAGAGAATTATTATTAGGATAACTTAATTCTGATAATATTAATTTTGAATTATTTTCAATTACTGAAACTGATCAATCAGAGAAAAATATTTCTAATGAATCAGAAGTATATAATTCTATTCAGTTTTTAAATACTTTTCAGTTTTTTATTTCTATAGTATCTCAAGATTTATATGTAAAACCTTTTTCATCAGTTACTGATAAAATTAATTCTTCAGGATTGTATGGTAGATTTACATCTGATCTATTTGATACGAAATTAGAACTATTATAAGATCTAATAAGATTATAAGGACCATTTTCAGCATTATAACTTCATTGTACAAGTGCTTGAAAATCATCATCTGAAGTAATAATTGAAGCTATTTCAAATCAATTATTTGCTTTAGTTTTACCATAAGCATAGTAATTATTAGTTCTAGGATCTAAAGGTAATGCATTTAAATATTTTTTTGCAATAGTATTTTCTGTTATAGAACCGTATACTCAGAATGTTTCAGATCAAGTATAAGAATGACTATAAGAAGTATCTATTTTATAAAAGTTTGTATTACCACCTGGTATTGGTAGGTTTGAATTTTCTTGTTTAAATGCTTCAAGTGCATTTATTATAGTAGCTACATCACTCATAACCTTAGTATTATCTGCTTTTTCACTAGAAGAATTCATAGAAGAAAAACCAACAATAGTAAGTAATGAAATAATCGAAATAGCTATAATTATCTCTACAAGAGAAAAAGCCTTTTTATTCACCATAACTTAATTTATTAAAAAATATTTTAAACATATTTATTTTACTTATTTTATATCACTATAAAAGTATAAAAATGAAAATGCTTTGACTTTTTTTAGTATTTATATTTAAATTATATAATAACTATTATTTTAATATATATTAAAGTATGATAATGAAGATATTTTAATCTCTTTTTTTTGACAAAAAATCATTATAGTATATATTTATTTTAATATTTCTTAATAAGGCAATTGTGATCCTAGCACAACTTGAAACCATAACAACTTTAACTTCTATCTAAAATAGGGGATTTTGTTGATATCATAAAGAAATAACAAAAACTCTTATTTGTAAAAATAGGAGTTTTTTTATAAGAAAAATTTTAATAATTAATTAATAAAAGATGGATCTATCTACTAAAAGACATTCACTAGCTCATGTAATGGCACAAGCAGTTAAACAAAATTTTCCTGATGTAAAAATAGCTACAGGACCAGATACAGAAGATGGTTTTTACTATGATTTTGATTTTGGAGAAGTAGAATTTTCTGATAAAGACTTAAAAAAAGTTGAAAAATCAATGAAAAAAATAGTTTCTCAAGGTCAAGAATTTAAAAGTTTTGATGTCGATTTTAATGAAGCAAGAAAAATTATAGACCAAATGTGAGAATGATTTAAAAATGAGCTTGTTGATAAAATAGAATCAGGTGATTTTAAAAATACTGAAAAATTATCAGATAAAATTACTTTTTATATTAATAAAGGTAAGGGTTGAAAAGAATTACCACTTCAAGAATATTTAAAAACAAATAATTTTGAAGCTTTCGATGATATGGATGGTGATCAAGTAAAAAATCTTAAATTTATAGATATGTGTACTGGTCCTCATGTTAAAAATACATTAGAGCTTGATGCAAATTCATTTAAACTTGCTAGAGTTGCTTGAGCTTATTGGTTAGGTAATGCTGAGAATAAACAGCTTACTAGAATATATGCTTATGCGTTTAATGATAAAGCTGAACTTGATGTACATCTTAAGATGTTAGAAGAAGCTAAAAAAAGAGATCATAGAATACTAGGTGCTAAATTAAAATTATTTACTATTTCTGATTTAGTAGGTCCATGATTACCACTTATGCAACCTGCTGGTATGGTTATTAGGCAAGAAATTGAAAATTAT
>JAMOTX010000033.1 GCA_027062145.1 Candidatus Altimarinota bacterium
CTCCATATTAAAAGTAGATCATCATTTAGAATAAGATGATTGTCATCACATTCATCAAAATATATCTTCAAAACCACCAAATCATCAAGTAGAATGTGTATTACCTCATCAAAAAGGATTTCATCATCAAGCTGTTCATCATGCTGTTCATCAAGTAGAACCAAACATATCATACTGCTTTTTTTTACTTTCGTTTCAAAGCGTATCATATGCATTATTTATTTCTTTAAATTTTGATTCAGCATTTTTATCTCATTCGTTTCTATCAGGATGATATTTCATAGCTTGTTTTCTATAAGCTTTTTTTATTTCATTTTGGCTTGAATTTTTATTAACTCAAAGTGTTTCATATAAATCTCTTGACATTTTATTTATTTTAACTATAAATATATTATATTAATTTTTATACACATACAACTATGAAAAAAATTATTAAAGCTATTATAACTCTAACTGTTATTATTTCAAGCTTATCTTCTACTTTTGCAGAAAATTGATATATAGAAAATATATTAAATCTAGATTACACAATAGAAGAAAACAATTTAGAGTTATCACAAATTAATTATTACCATTTTAATATAGTTCAATATAATAATATATATTTGAATATGAAAAAAGTTAATGGCTTACTTAAAAAATGAATAATAGATAATTATAAGAATTGAACTTACTGATATTATCAAGTTAATTGAATAATTAAAAATCATAATAATTTTACATATAACCTTAATCAATTCTTTTTTTACCTAAAAATAAAAGAATCTTGAGCAAATTATGTTGAATTAAATACAGCTATAAAAAGAAGTTCTATAAATATAATTAATAGCTATAATAGAATTAAAAATCTAATAAAATAAAAACATCTAAAACTCCTTTAAAATAAGGAGTTTTTTTTGCATAAAAAAATAAATAATGTTAAAATTAATATAAGTATTAATTATTAACATTAGATTATGAAAATAGTTTTAAATATTAGAGATGAATATATTAAAAGTTTAAAGTATATGTTATTTGCATTAGCAGTTATACTATGAGTTTCTTATGTATATTTCATAGAATGATGACAAATAACTTCCCCTACTGATAAATTGTATTTATTATTAGCATCTATATTTTGAATTTATATGGCTGTTAATTTATGAGCTAATGATGTTGCCAATAATATGTGACCAGCAGTTTGAAGTAAAGCACTTACTTTAACATGAGCTATAATTATAGCAGCAGTTTTTGAAGCATCTTGAGCTATTCTAGCTTGATGAGATGTAGTAGATACAATTAAATCTTGAATTATTAATCAAGCATTAATAACTGATAATTTAAAATCAATCGCAATAATGCTTGCGACATTACTATGAGCTGCTATTTGGATAAATGTTGCAACATATGTTAAAGCACCTGTATCAGCTACACATGCAATAATTGGTTGATTACTATGAGCATGAATTACAGCTCAATGATTAGATATAGTATTTTGGGATAAAGTATGAATGATAGCAATAGCATGGGTAGTTGCTATATTTATGTGAGGATTTATAGCTGTTATAATATTAAAATCAATAGATAAAAATATTTTAAGTCAAAAGAATAAATGAGAAGCTGCTAAACATTGGGTTCCTATATATGTATGATTAATGTCAGTAATTTTTTCAATATATTTATTGTTAAAATGATTAAAACCATTAATTAAAAGTAATGAATATTTACATAGTATTATTACACCTGCTTCAGCAACATTTACATGAGTAATTATATGAATACTTGTTTATATAGCATTAATTGTGTACTACAAAAAACAAAAAGATTCATTCTTTAAAGATAAGAAAAAATTTGTTAATAAATTATTCAATGTTCCATTAATTTTTGCAGTTGCTCTTTTATCATTTGCACATTGATCAAATGACGTAGCAAATGCTATATGACCAGTAGCATCAATTTATGATACAATTAAAAACTGAACACTTTCTACTGAGGCAGTAGGTATACCAACATGGATTATGTTACTTTGAGCATTATCATTAGCATGATGATTAGCCGTATTTGGTTCAAGATTAATTAAATCAGTATGAAATGAAATAACAAAATTAAATCAAGTAAGAGCATTTTGTGTAGCATTATCAGCAGCAATAACTGTAATAATTGCTTCTAAATTATGATTACCAGTAAGTTCAACTCAAATAGCTATTTGAGCAATATTCTGAATTGGTTTATTTAGAGAACATGAAAAAAGAATTGATTGAAAAGAAAAAACATATATCGATAAATGAGAAATTAAAAAAATAATTTTATCATGGATTGTGACTCTTCCAGTTGCATGACTAATATCTTCTATTACTTACTTATATGTAATAAATATAATGTGATAAAAATCGTAATTATTTTTGACCTAAAAATAATTATATGATAAAATAAATATAAGAAAAATAAATATAATCTAAACCATTTTTTACAAATGAAATCTAATTATAACAATAAATTACAATCATTTTCAACATTAAGTTTAACTGAGCTTAATGCCAAAGCTAGTTATTTAAAAAGAATTGATACAAAGTTTTTATTAAATGGTAAACAATTTGCTGACGTTTTAAGTGATCTTAAAAACGATTTTCAAGTTTTAGAAATAAAAGGTAAGAAAATTTTTTCATATGACAATGTTTACATGGATTCTGAAGATTACATGTTTTATAATCAACACCAAAATAGAGAAAAAACTAGAACAAAAATAAGAACAAGATATTATGTCGATTCAAATTTAGCATTTTTTGAATTCAAACAAAAAAATAATTGAATTACTAGTAAATATAGATATGAATTCCCTGCTGAAGAACACGGATTTATGACTAAAGGTAAAAAAAGATTTTTTGAATGAGTTTGGCAAAGTACATATGAAGGAGCTAAAGCACCTAAAATAACACCTTCTATTAAAACAACTTATAAAAGAATTACTTTAGTAAGTAAAGATGCATCTGAAAGATTAACAATTGATTTTGATATTAAAACTCTTGATCTTAGATGAGATAATACTTCTGAAGTTAATTTAAAAAATCTAGTAATAATTGAAAGTAAAACATTGAAAAAGTGATGTAAAAGTTGTGAAATAATGAAAACACACAATATTCAAAAAAGTAAATCATGTAGTAAGTATTCTCTATGAGTTGTATATTCATGACTTGCAAAAAGATATGATACTTTTAAAGAAACAATGGAAGAAATTAAAAGTATAAGAATGGATACCTTAAAAAATAGAACTAGAGATAAATCTAGTTTTGCTCAAAAACAAATTAATAAAAAAGAAGTAATTACAGTTAAGTAATTACTTCTTTTTTATTTTAATTGATATCATCAATTTTGAATATCATATACTACTTCTTTATTTTCAAATGCAATAACTCTTTTTTTCAATCTATTAACTATATTTTCATCATGTGTTGCCATTATTACAGTTTTTCAATCCGCATTAATATCTAGAAATATATCCATAATTTCTTTTGCAGTTTCTGGATCTAAATTACCAGTAGGTTCATCTCAAATAATTATTTGAGGCTCATGAACTAATGCTCTTGCAATAGCTACTCTTTGTTTTTCACCTCAACTAAGTTCATAAATAAATTTTTCTTTTTTTATAAGTAATCATACTTTTTCAAGTGCTTCAGGTACTTTTTTTCTAATTATTTCATCACTATATCAACAAACTTCCATAGCAAATGCTACATTTTCATAAACTTTTTTAGACTCAAGTAATTTATAATCTTGAAAAATAACCCCTATTCCTCTTCTATAGTTTAATAATGATTCCTCAGTTAAACTATGATACAAAGAGAGATTATTATCTAATATAATATCTCATTGACTTGGTTTAAAATCTCAAATCAACGATCTAATTAAACTAGTTTTTCAACTACCAGAATAACCAATAAAAAAAAGAAACTCCCCTGGGTTTATATCCAAATTTATATTCTTTAAAACTATTTTATTTCAAAATGATAAAGTAACATTATCTATTTTCATAAATTCTTATTTATAAAATACTATAAATAGTTTAATCTATTTATAATATTTTGCAAAAAAAAGACTGAGTTTATAACTCAATCTTTTTAAACAAATGTTTTCACATCCATTACCATTTCTTTTTCTATATCTTCCATAAATTTAATATACAATTTAGGAGTTATAATTTCTTTATTATATAGGTCTTTTACCACTTTTTCTTCTAGTTTTAATAATGATTTATTTACAAGTCTAGATTCAATAGCATTTATAGTTGCTTTATGATTTGAAAAAATATTAATTCTTTTTTCATCAGCTGCTTTATTAAAACTTGCATATAAAGAAATAACTTCATTAAAGATATCTTTATCAAATCAAAAATCAATTTCTCATAATAGTTTTAATTCTTTAATAACTTTTCTAGTAATAATAACTCTAGCTCTATTTCTAATATAAGCATCTAAATCAGTAGACTTATTTTTATAAAGCCCTACAAAGAATCTAGTAAAAATATCATAATCATTTCATTTTTTAGATATTTTTCTAAGTTGAGAATCATCATGCTCAACTCTTTCCATTTGTTTTTCTATTTTTCTGAAAATATATTTAAAATTATGTTCATCTATTTCATTATAGAAGAATAAATCTTTTAAATATTGTTTTTCTATTCATAGTGCATGTAATGAGATAGCCCTTCTAATAAGTGATTTAGCCTCTTCAGGTTTACCTTTTAAAAGATTTTTCATTAATATTATAGATTCATTTAATCTTTTAGTATATTTTCATATTAAATCATCGTATTCAATTTTTGTTAAATATGCTTTTTTATATGTAGAATTTAATTTTTCAATTATTTTTAAATTTGCCAATATTTTACCTTCTTTATGCTCAAATTCTTCTAATTTATGAAGTTTATCCAGATGAAGTTTTTTCATTATATAAGAAGTTGTTGGTGCTTTAATTAATAAAGTAAACATTATACTTCATATAGTCAAAACAAGTAAAAAATCTTTTATTGAAAAATCATAAGTCCATCAAACTATTTTTTGAAATTCCATTAACTTATCATATCAAGCATCTCATATTCAAGGTATCATAAGAACCATCATAAGAGCTAATGCTCATCTAAGACTTCCCCAAGATAATAATATAGACCATGTATTTGGAATATGTTCTTCTAATTTAAATTTATTAATAATAGTAATAGGAATATATACTGAAATAATTCTTGCAATAACTACTATAAATATAGTTAAAACAAGTGGCACTAAAAATTGTGTAAAATCAATTTCTATACTAGAAAGAATTAAACCCATTAGTATAAATACAACTGAATTTGAAACAAAAGCAAAGAATTCCCAAAATTTTTGCATATGAATTTCAACTCTTGGACTAATTTTATATCTACCATAATTTCAAATAACCATTGATGCTATAACAGTAGCTATTACTCATGATATAGGTAAAAATTCAAAATGTTCACTTATAAGTTCAGCTGAAACAAAAGTAATATGAGCTAAAAGCATAGTAATAACTATTTCTGCTTCTTCATTATTTTTAATATAACCAATTGTTTTTGAAAATAAAAATCAAATAGTTCATCAAAATATTATTCAACCAAATAACATAGATAAAAACTTCCATGTTCATTCAATATATGTAGTAGAAGTAACTACTCATCATTCAAGTATAACTCAAAGTATAACTAAAAATAATGCAACTGCTGTACCATCATTAAATAGACTTTCTCATTCAAATAATATAGTAAGTCTTCTAGGCGCTCAAAGTGATTTAAAAATAGATAATACTGCTACAGGATCTGTAGCTGAAATAAGTGATCAAAATAGTAAACATACTAGAAAAGGAATCTCTAATCAAATATATGGAAAAATCAAATACAAAACTCATCAAATAAATCAAGTTGATATCAATAAACCAAATATTGCAAGTGAAGAAATAGTCCTCCAGTTAGCTAACATATGTCTATAATTTATATTATATGCTGCTTCAAATAATAAAACAGGTAAAAAAACAAAAAATAAAATATCTGGTGTTAATTTAAAATCATCAATAAATGAAAATAATGGTATGTGTGAAATAGGCACAAGTATTAAACCTATGATTACCAATAAAACAGTATAAGGAAAATTCATTTTTTTACTTCAAATATAAGCAAAAGAAGAAATAATTAATAATGCTAAAATAGACATTGTTTGAGACATAAAATCCAATTCATCCATAATAAACTATAAAAAAATAAGGAGTAAAAAACCAAGCAAAAAAAGCTCAGTTTTCAAATACGTCAGAAGTGTAAAAGTAAAAAATAAATAATCAAGTTTTAAATAAAAAAAGACCTAGTAATAAAACTAAATCTTTTAATAAGCAGGTGCACTATATACATAATCATTAGAAACAACACTATAAAATTTTCAACCTATTTTTGCAACATCTTTTAATTTTACAAATGTAGTTCAACTTCATGTAACAAATTCATCATCAGTTAAGTATGATTTTAAAGTTAATGGATTAACATCATCAATATCTATATCTGTTGATCATGAATCTAGTAAAATTTGAGCCAAAGGTTGATTAGTACTTGTAAGTAACATTCATAATTTATTTCAAGTAACAGTAGGATACCTAACTGTATAATCTATTGCAGCATATGTAGTATCAAATACTCAAGCTATTTTACTTCATTGATCTTCTAAAAATCACATTAATTGAAAATATTTTCTATTTTTATTAGTATAAAATAAAAAATTTGTTTTATCTTTTGGATCTAATCAATCGTTTGAATATCATAATCTTTCTAATACAGTTTCTCAAACTACTCATTGGTAAGCAATAATTTCAGCTCATGATTTTATATCAATCTTACTATCTGGATATGGTAATCTTCATTTAGTTAAAGTAACATTTAATCATTTAGTTAATCACTCTAATTGAGCTAATCTATTTGAGTCTCTAGCTCCTAATAAATATCAACTATATGAAATAAATCAAATTGTAGATAATATTCATAAAATACTAATTACTACTATTAATTCTACAATTGTAAAACCTCTTTTGTTATATGACATTTTTGAAAAATTAAGTATAAATTTATAACTTAAGTATAATTATAAACAAAAAAAACTAAAAAAGTATTTTAGTTTTTTCTTGACTTGTATCTAATATTATTCCTTATTTCTCATTTCAGCTTGTTTTGCTAACATTTCTTGATGTTTTTTAGCTTTATCATCTTTTTTCTTTTGTTCATAATCAGCTTTTCTTTTTTCAAATTGTATTTCTTGTTTTTCAATATCCTCTAAACTTTTATTTATTCTAGCTTCAACTGCTTTTTTTGGTTTTGAATATTTTTCACGAGAAACAGAAAGTATTTTTTTATATCTAGCATGGAATACTTCTTCTTGTTTTATATTTGGTGGAAAAGTTGCTGCAGAAAAAGTAACTGATGGCATACCATCTATAAGTTGTTTTATATAAATAGTATATTTTTTAAGATTCATTAAGTCCTCTTCTCATACATTTCATCATAATACTTCTTTAAGTATTGTAGAATCATGATATCAAACTTGAAATGAAATAGTAGATCATACATTACCAAATACAGCTCATCTAACAGATTCTTGCATTTGATCAATATATTGATTTGCCATTACTAGGTTAAGTTTATATTTTCTAGCTTCAGATAATATAGTAGCAAACGAGTCTGTTGCAAAATTTTGAAATTCATCTACATAAAGATAAAAATCCTCTCTTTCTTCTTCCGAAATATCAGCTCTACTCATGGCATCCATTTGAAATTTAGTTACCATCATAGCTCAAAGTAAACTTGAAGCATCTTCTCAAATTTTACCTTTAGAAAGATTAATAATAACAATCTTTTTATTATCCATAGCCCATCTTACAGAAAAACTATTTTTTGGTTGTCATAAAACATTTCTTAAA
>JAMOTX010000034.1 GCA_027062145.1 Candidatus Altimarinota bacterium
ACTCAAAAATATTATCTATTTCTTCAATTATATGAATAGATATCTCTAATGCTTTTTCTGAAAAAACATTTATTTCCTTATAATCTTTTGAAAGTTCAACATCAAATTTATTATAAAGTGATTTTATTTTAGTAAAACTTTTATTATTCAAATTAAAAATATTATAAAATATACATTTATTTTAACATAAAATTAAAAACAATACCAATAATCAACTATATTTCAATAACGTTAATATATCCTTTAATATTTTATAAACTCAGTTCTAACTTTCTTAACTAACTGGTACTAAATAATAAATAAAAACTATTTTTTTACTTTTATTCACTTCAAAAACAAAAGACACTCTACTTTTTTATAATGTATTAATTAAATTTTTTGAACTATTTACAATAGTTTTTAATAGTTTTAAAATATCTGCTTTATTTGAATAATAGTCTACAATATCTCACTTAGAATCACCTAATAGTTTTATAACTTTAGATATATTATACATTAATGATTTATATCTATCCTTTATAATATAATCTAACTCTTTACATTCCTTACATAAAACAAGCTTTTTCTCTATTAGTCATAATCAACTAATAATTTTTTCTATTTTATTTATATTAGATAAACTATTTATCAATTCTCAATATATTCCATTTGTATATAAATATACTTCTGAACACATGCTTTGAAAATTTTTATTTGTTTTAATTCATTCTATAAAAACTCATTTATTTTTTTCTTTTACTATTTCTTTCTTAAAAAATCATTCATCTTCTAAAAATTTTCTATAAGCATTTGCATTATTAATATCAGATTTATTTAATTTAACTTTTTTTTGAATACTTCATCAATTTAATATTATTTTTAAAGCCTCTCTTCTCTCTAAAATTGATTTTTGTGTTTCTGTTATATTTTTAATCTTCTTTTTTTCTTCTGGTAATAATAATTCTTCAATTTCCATATTTATATATATTTCTAGATTTAGGACAAATAATATATGTATATATATTAAAAAATCAACAAATATAAAAAGACTGATTTAAAAATCAGTCTTTTTGTTTATTTATTTTTTCAAAAGCTCCTCTTCTTTTAATAATTCTTTAACAACATTCATAATAGACATTGTTTGTGTACTATTAAGTTCTAGCAATTTGCTCAACTCAATTTTTATATGATTCATGATATCTATAATATCATCATTCACTTCTCTATTTGCAATATTTTGCTTAATTGCTAACATTACAAATTCAAAGTCATCTTGAAAAAGATTTAAAAGTTTATCTTTCCAATTTGTTTCATTTCCATCTGAGTTAAAATTAATGTTAATAGTTATAGATTTATCAACAGTTTTTTTTGTTTTTTCAGATTTTTCTTCTGCATCAGTTTTTTTTGTCTGAACCTTTTTATGAGCTATTTGTTTCTCAGGTGGAATAGTAGCATGAAGTTTACTATATTCTCTATGTAAAACAACCAATATAATAGTCATTTCACTATCACTAAGATCTCTATTTACTAATTTAGACGCATATTCAACAATAGGTTGAATTATATCTTGTTTAGTTCCTGCACCTGCCTTAATCATAGCTTTTACATCTTTGTTTGTTTCAAAGTATTTTCTCATATACTTTTCTACATATCTAATCATACCATTAAATGCATGTATTTTATCATCATCATTCCATAATCTAACAGATGAAGATTCTAAATGAAGTTCATTATAACTTTCTTCATATTGATTATACTTATCTTCAAGAATTTGATACTTAAGTAATTCAAAATCTTTACTTTGATAACCAAAAGTTATAAGAACAGTTTCAGTATTTTTAAGCTCTTCTTCAAAATTAACATCAAGCGTCTCTCTATGAGTTAGTAAGGCTGCATAATATTTTAAATTTGGCAACATAACATCTCTTTGAGTAATAAGCATTGATTTTTCTTTTAAAGAAACGATAGCTTCTTGTTGATCAAGATTTGTTTTTCTTTTTTCAAGATCTTTTTTATACTTTTGCTCTCTATTTAATGCTTTAATGTTTTGAGAAATACCAAGTTGAGTTTTAAATTTACCTTTTTTTGTAACAGTAACTTTTATTTCAACAACCTTATATCCTGTTTTTTCCTCTCTTTCATCAACTTCACCATTAAATCTAAGTCTTGTAAAAAGTGTTACAATTTCAGAGTTAAATGTTTTAACCAGTCTTCTACCACCCTCATTTGAATCAAATGCAAGATCAACCAAATAATTTTTTAATTTTTTAGTTAAATGCAATCGAATACCAGTTTCTTTAAATAGTTCATTATGATTTAAAAGACTTAAATGAATTCTTTCTAAAAACTGACCTCTTCTAAGTGGTTTAAAAGGAATAATATCAATTCTATTTACAAATTCTGCAGTAAAAATACCAGTTTCTTTAATCTTTTTTTTATAAAAACTAGGATTAAAAGCTTTACTAATATTTACTGTATTCTTAATCATTCCAACTGTACCAGTTCCTTCCATCATAGATTGGATATCATGAGAACCAATATTTGATGTCAAAATAAAAATTGTATTTCTAAAATCAATCTTTGTTCCATCCATAAGTATCATATTTCCATTATCGAAAATACCATAAAACATTTTGAAAAAATCTGGATCAGCTTTTTCAAATTCATCAAGTAAAATAATACTTGGCAAATGAGTTCTATCGTAATCGACAATATTTTTAAATAATGGATGGAGTGAATTTCTTTTTATTGCAGCATTCGTATGAGAAAATACAAAATCAGGATGCAATAAAGCTTTATCACCATAGCCTTTATATCCTGGAGGAGCACCTTTTAATCTTGCACTTTCATGTGAATTTGTAAAAAGATTACAGTCGATTTTACATTCATCAAAATCAATATTTTGATCACCATACATAACTCTGAACATTGCTCTTGCAATCTGTGTTTTTCCTACACCTGTTGGACCAGGAAACAATAATACAGAAATAGGGCTAGTTCTATTTGGATCATAAGCCAAAGTTGAAGTAAGAGCTGATGCTAGTACTTTTTTAGCTAACTCTTGTCCAATTACCATTTTTCCAACTTCTAACATAAAATCAGCAACCATTGGTGATAATTTTTTAGGATTAGCACTGTAATAATGCTTAACTGGTTTTTCTTTTGGTAAAGAAATTTTATTTTTTTCAACTAAATCATCTAATGGTGTTTTAGTATCGACAACAGTTTGTTTACCACTTTTTTCTAATTCATTATCTGACATAATAAATCCTTTTGTTTTAATTTTTGGTTTTTTATAATGAGAAAGAAACCTTTCTCATTACAAAAGACTAAAATATTATACATAATAATAACTGTTTAGCAAGAATTTTTAAGCAAAATAAAATACTAGTTTAAAACTAGTATTTTATAATTTTATAACTACCTCTTCATATAGATTTGGTATTATAACATTAACTCTTGAACAAACATTTCTAACAGCATCTGCTAAAATAGTTCTAGTTGGTCATCAATGATTTAAAGCTAATATTGCTTTTTTTGAATAATTAATTTGTTTTCATAATTCTTCAACTAAATCATCATGTCATATATGAGAAGAATATCACTTAACTTGTGACACACTACATTTTACATCATAAATTTCTCATTCGATAATAACTTGCTTATCTCATGTTAAAATTTTATTTCAAATAGTTCATAATGCTTGATATCATGTAAAAATAATTTTTGCATTTGTATCAGAAATAATCTCTTTTAAATGATTGATAACAGCTCATCATTGTAACATTCAACCCGAAGAAATTATTATTTCTTTTGATTTAGCTCTTTTATCTTTATATAGATTTTTATGTTCTCATTTTTCTAAAACTCTAACTATTTCTTTTCAAAATAATTCTTTTTGAATCAATCAATCAAGAAGTTTATATTTATCTCAAAGATTTTCTAAAAATATATCATTAATTCTTTTTCAAAGTGGAGAATCTAAAATAATAGAGTCTAAAAACACAGTAGAAAATGAATTCATTTCAGTTGATAATATATTTATAGAATTAAATAAATTATCTCTTTGTACTATCTCTTCATCAGTTACATTATCTCATTTAGCTAATAATGCTTTATAAGAAATATTTAATTTTTTAAATTCTTTTTTAACTTTTTTAAGTTTATTTATTCCATTTTTGTTTTCTATTTTATTTTCTATTAGTTCAACAATTATTTCTTGAATTCTTTGCATTGAAAATGCTGGGATTAATACTTTTCATTCTGTTGAATTAATTTCTTCCAAAAATCTAATAAACTCTTCTTGTTTAGACGGATGATTACGTCCAGAGTAAGTTGATTCTGATTGATAATAATCGAGCCTTAATTCAGGGATTTCTGGTGTACCTGATAGATTAGGATCAGTAGTTTTTCATCTATCTCATCAAAATCAAAAATTTTTATGTTCCTTAACTATATTTGTATAACCATGGTGATTTCAATTATTTTTAACAAAATCTCAACCAGTAATATGTTCAACTTTTTTAGTAACAGCAGTGATAACTAATGAAACAGATCATTCAATATGTCATGCATCATAAAATCTTAATTTAAAGGCTTCAACAACCTTTTCATTAGGATGATTAAATGCTGATTTTAATAATAAAGATGCTGTTTCTACATCTTCTTTAGTATATTTTAATTCTGGAATTAAAATCTTTAAATTATCTATATCTTTTCTTGAATTAATATCATATTTATCAAGTATAGTTATGGCTTCTCATACAGTAAAATCTTCATTATCTATATAATCTGTTTCAGCATTTTTTATTCATAATGCTACCCTAAGTTTTGTTCTTAATTCTTTATTTTCTTTTGAAATTTCATATATTTCATCTATATGAGAATTCCATTTTGATATAATTGATGTTTTTAAATGAGGCATAATAAATATTGATTTATTATATTCATTATTTTTTACCATTTCTGGTATTTGATCTATAATATCAGAATCAATATTAGTTAAACAAATGTGATTCATCAAATCCATTTCTTCTCATATTTCTAATGTAGAAACCAAACTCATAGTTTTATATATATCATCCATATCATATAATAAAGTTGGAATACTGTCATTTAAGGCTTTTTCTATATCAGATTCTGATTCAACGTCCATTTTCTTCAAAAAATCTTTAGCTTCTTTTAATAATTTTTTAGGATCTGATTTTCATACGATTTTATTTAATGCATTTTCTTTCTTTTGTTTTTCTTCTTTATTTAATCATTTTTCTCTGATTTCTTTTTCTAATTTAACTAATTTTAAAAATCTTCTTAACTTTAATCATTTTGTTTTATTATCTTTTTCAAGAGATTCTATTTTATCCTTTGTTAATTTAACATAATCACTAAGCATTATCACCATTAATTGCTTTGTAATATTAGACATAACAATTTCTCATTTAAATCATTTTTTAACTAATAATGGCAGTCTTCAAATATGATCCATATGAGCATGAGTAATCACTAAATAATCAGTTTTAATTGCTTCTTCATCTACTTTATTATTTAATTCAGCTTCTCTCAATCATCATTGATTCATTCAAAAATCAATTAATACTTTTATTCCATCAAAAATTTCTGCTGTCATTAAAGTAGCTGATCAAGTAAGACTAGATCATTGTTTTTCATCTTCAATTCATCAAAGATATTTTATCTTTACATTTGCCATAATTTTTAAATTAGAATTTATTATTTAACTATATCAAAATTTATAATCATTTTTACTTCATCTACTGAAGTAATTTTTATCTTCACATCATCTCAAACATTATATGAATCTCAATTAGAATCTTTTAACTCAAACAATATAGCTTTTTCTCATACTGACTCTAAACTATATCTTTTTTCATCTTTAATAACTCATGTAATAGTGTTTTCTAGTTCAACAAATACTCATCTTTGATCGATTCATGCAAAATATCAATTAAATTCTTGACCTATTTTATCAATCATATATTTAACTCACATCATTTTATTTACTTCTCTTTCTATTTTTACAGATAAATCTTGTTGCATACTAGATCTTTCAGCTACATGTTCTAATATTGATTCATAATGATAATCCCTGTCCTCTGGTAATTCTCATTTATTAGTAATACATTCCTTTATTATTCTATGAATTTGTAAATCAGGATATCTTCTAATTGGTGATGTAAAATGACTATAATAATCAATTGCTAAACCAAAATGTCATTCTCTTTGATGAGTATAATTTGCTTTTTGCATAGTTAACAAAATAGCTTTTTCTAAAAACCTTTGTTTGGGATGTCATTCTATTTCTGATAATAATTTTGAAAAATCTGACGAACTAGGTGAAGTAGTTATTTTTAAATTTGTTTCTAATATAGTTAAAATTTCATTTAATTTTTCTATTAATTCTCCTTTTGGAGTTAAATGTGTTCTATGTAAAAAAGGTGTAGATTTAAATTTTTCTGATACAGTTCTATTTGCAGCAACCATATACGCCTTAATCTCATCATGTGAAGGATATTTTAGGTAAGGCTTAAAATCAATAGGATTTCATTGTTCATTTACTATTACTTTTGTTTCTGAAAAATCAAATTCAAGCTCTCAATTATCTCTCGTATTTTTATTTAAAATATCAGCTAATTTATTTGAATCATCAACTAAATCTACTAAATCTTTATCTATTTCTCATCAAAATAGTAATTCTTTTCATTTTATTAAACTTCATTCTTTTATCTCTTCTATTTCTTTATATGTTGTTCTAAAATTTGTATTTATAATAGATTCATAAACTTCTGACCTATCAATATCAATATTTCAATCATTATCAATCAACATTTCACAAGTTAATGTAAGCTTATCTGTATTTGGGTTAAGACTACATAAATCATTTGAAAGTTTTTCATGTAACATTGGAATAACATTATCTATCAAATAATGTGAAGTTCCTCTCTCTAATGCCTCAATATCAATATTTCAATCTTCTTTAACATAATGAGTTACATCAGCAATATGAACATATAACTTATATCAATCATCTCATAAATCTTCAATACTTATAGCATCATCTAAATCTTTACTATCAGCTCCATCAATAGTTATTGTAAATAATTCTCTTAAATCTTTTCTTTTTAAAATTTCAGTTTCTTCTATTTTTCATTCTAATGATTCAACTTCCTCCAAAACTTCTTTAGGCCATACTACTCTAGCTCATTCTTCAGCTGCCACCTTAAAAATATCAATTCTACTATTATCTTTGAAAAAATCTATTGCTCATTTTAATTGATCTCATGCTCTTTGAGTAATTTCTTTTACTAATCCACTTTTGTTTCCTTTTTCGTCAACAATTATTGAAAAACTAACTTTATCTCAATTTTTCATTCATAGTAAATCACCATTTGAAACAAAAATATCATCATTTTTTCTTGAATATTTAATAT
Organism: Candidatus Altimarinota bacterium; assembly: GCA_027062145.1. Taxonomy (GTDB): domain Bacteria; phylum Patescibacteriota; class Gracilibacteria; order BD1-5; family UBA6164; genus UBA6164. Next base: position 7,425 of record JAMOTX010000034.1, read on the forward strand.
AACCTCATTTTCAATTAGAAGCTTTACGATATATTCATTTAAATAATTCTACATTTTCTGAAATATTTTCTACTAAATCTTTCGTTTCATCTATTACTGAAACTATTTTATACATAACCATATTTGGATTTGTAGAATAATTTTCAGCTTCAACTAAATCACCAGACATAGCACCATTCTCATCACCTGTCATTATAAGATATTCTTCATCTATTAATCAAAAACCTCCAAAATCTTTAAATTCTCAAGTAATTTTATCAGCCATAATATAAATGTTAGATTATTAATACAATAAATATAAAACAAAAAAATAAATAGTCAAAAGATAATTTGACTATTTATTTTTATATTGTCTTACTTGTTTTTAATCTAATATTTTTGTAATTACTCATTCTGGATTTTTACCTCCTCTTTTAATAATTTGTACTTCTACTTTTTCACCATCTTTAGCTCAGTTTTT
>JAMOTX010000035.1 GCA_027062145.1 Candidatus Altimarinota bacterium
AAACAAGTTGTGATGATACTTCAATTGCAATTTTTGAGAATGATAAACTAATATCTATGGATACTGATAGTCAAATATGTATTCATAATAAAACAGGTTGAGTAGTACCGGAAGTTGCAGCAAGAGAACATGCTAATAATATTTTTAGAGTACTTACTACTGTTTTAAATAATACTAAATTGTGACTTGAAGATATAGACTATATTTGAGTAACAACAAATCCTTGATTACTTCCTTCACTTCTTACGGGAACAACTGTTGCGTGAACTATTTCAACAGTATTAAATAAAAAAATAATTCCAATAAATCATATAGAAGCTCATATTTTTTCTAATTTTTTGGAAAGGGAAGAAAAGGATATCAAATTTCCACTGGTTTGTTTAACTGTATCAGGATGACATAATGATATTTATCATATGAAATCTATGTTTGATATAGAAAAGCTTGGTGCATCGCTAGATGATGCAGGTTGAGAAGCCTTTGATAAAGCTGCAAAAATGATGTGATTAGAATATCCAGGAGGACCAGTTATAAGTAGATTATCTGAAGAATATGAAAAAGAAGGTTGAAAAAGTACAGGATTATTTCCAAGAGTATGGTTAGTTAAAAGAGAAATGAATTTTAGTTTTTCTGGTTTAAAATCTAGTGTAAAAAGAGAAGTAGATAAAAGAAAATTAGAAAAATGAGAATTAACTTTAGCTGATCAAAAAGAAATAAGTTTTGAGTTTGAAAATGCAGTTACAGAAGTTATGGCATGGAAAATAATAGAAGCTGCTAAACAAAAATGAGTTAAAACTGTTATGTTAGCTTGATGAGTAAGTGCAAATAATAAATTAAAAAATGAAATAACTAAATTATCTAAAAAAGAAAAGTTAAATTTTATTTACCCAATTAAAAATTTATACTGTATGGATAATGCAGCTATGGTATGAATAAATACTTATTATAAAATAAAGTATAATAATTTTGAAGAAAAAATTTGAGTAGTGAAAATGTAAAATATATCTTTATTAAAAAAACTAGAAGGATTATCCTTCTAGTTTTTCTTTTATTTTAAGAGTATCTCTTAAATATATATTTCATCTTTCAGTTAATATGTTTTTAATTAATTTATCACCAAATTCAAGTCTGTTATAAAAATCTTCAGTAGTGATTATTGCATATTTTACTTTTCTTCAATAAAACGTTTGATTTAAAAATTCACTTAATTCTTCTTTATCAATTTCTCAAATTAAAAATATATCAAGAATATTTTTTCAATTTGTAGTTAATTTATTTTTAATAACTTCATTTACTATTATTAATTCTAGATTAATTTGAGGTTTAAAATATTCTTTAATTTTATCCATAGGGTTATATGTTTTCATGAATATATTCATGAATTCATCTATAAGATAAAAATTTTTATTAATAAAGAATATTTTCTTTTTTAATTCTGTTCTATGTTTTAATAATCATAATTCAGTTAAATTATCTAATTCTCTTTTTACTGAATTTATTTGTTCACTTAAATCTCTAGATAAACCCCTCATATGAAATCATTCATTATTTCATGATTCATATTCTAGGAAAAATTTCTCTAGTAATTTAGTTCTACATTTTGATCAGAAGATTTTAGAAATATCTAATTCTTTCATTTATTATATGTTTTTAATTCTAAAAATATTTTCTTCACTAGATTCGTAATATGATATATGTCATGGTAAATAGTGATAGTGTAAATGCTCAATACTTCTTCATCAAGTAGATTGTCTTATAAATGAAAAATAATCAATATCTTTATAAAAGTCTTTCATATATAATTCTGCATTTTTATAGTCTATTAATTCTTTATTATTTAATTCAGTTGTATAGATTATATGTCTTTTGGGTATAACCATTAAATGTTTTTTTGAATAATATGGAAATTTATTATAAATGATTTTCCAATATTCAGTTTCGTATAAAAATCATTTTTCTTTTTCTTTATTTATTAGACAAAATGGACAATTTTTTTTAGTAAAATATGGATTACTTTCTATATATTTTTTTCTATCTCAAAATATCATATTTTTTTTGTATAAATAATTTAAACATTATTTAATTAAATTTACTAAATATATGTTAAAAATCAAATAATTTTGTTGATTTTAAGAGATAATCATGTATATTTCTATAAATTAAAAATTAATAATAAACTAAATGAAAAATTTAAAACAAGAGTTAGAAGATAGAGGATTATTATATCAAAATTCAAATGACGATTTATTTAAAAAATTTGATGCATGAGAAGGGACTTTTTATTGTGGTTTTGACCCAACTGCTGATTCTCTTCATTTATGAAATTTTATAGGTTTTATGGTGGCTGTTCATTTAATGAGAAGAGGGAATAAATATATTGCATTAACTGGTTGAGCTACTGGTATGATTTGAGATCCAGGATGAAAAGATGCAGAAAGAACTTTTTTAAGTACAGATGATTTGGATAAAAACGAAAAAGCTATATCTACTCAAATTTCAAGTATTGCTAATAATTTAAAAGATTTTACATGAGAAAATTTTAGTTTTGATTTTGTTAATAATAAGGACTTTTATACTGATATGTGATATCTAGATTTTTTAAGAGAAGTTTGAAAATATATTACTATCAATAATATGATTTGAAAAGATACAGTTAAAAAAAGAGTAGAAGATCCAAAACAATCTATTTCATATACTGAGTTTTCATATATGTTATTACAAGGGTATGATTTTGTAAGATTATTTAAAGATAGAGATATTACACTTCAAATTTGAGGTCAAGATCAATGGGGTAATTTAGTTACTTGAACTGAATTAATTAGAAAAAAATATGAATGAGAAGCAAATGTACTTACTTGGCCATTAATAACTGATGCAACAGGTAGAAAATTTGGTAAATCTGAATGAAATGCAATATGGCTTGATAAATCAAAAACATCACCATATGACATATATCAATATTTTATGAATACAAATGATGACGATATTTCTAGGTATTTAAAAATGCTTACATTAATTGAAACTGAAGAAATTGATATATTAGTTGCGAAACATATGGAAACTCCAGAAAATAGAGAATGACAAAAAGAATTAGCATATAGAGTAGTAGAAATAATTCATGGAACAAAAGAAGCTGATTTAGCTTTAAGAATTACAGACTTTATGTTCGGTTGAGAAGATAGATTAGAAGTTCTTAAATCATTAAATAATGATGAAATAGCAACATTTATGAATGCAATGTGAGGATTTAAATATGATAATGAGAATTTATTTGAAACAATTGTTAAATCGTGACTTGCAAAATCAAATGGTGATGCAAGACAAGCAGTTCAATCAGGAGCTATAAATATTCAAGAAGAAAAAATTACAGATTTTAAATATGATTTTAGCAATGACTTTACAAATGATAAAGTTTTGTTGATTAGAAAATGAAAGAAAAATTTTAGAATTATTAGTAAATAAAAAATGAAAAAATTCACAAATATATTATTAATAATAATAATTTTACTTATCACATTCATTGCATGATGAAAGTATTATGAGTTTTATTATATGGATAAGTGTTTAGACATGTGAGGTGGTATTAATCCATGAAATTATGGTATTTGTGTAATTGATAAATAAAAAAAGAAGCTAAGCTTCTTTTTTTTTATCTGTTAATGTTTTCTTCAATTCTAGTCATAATAGTTTTGTTTATTGTATCATCATCATTATTAATCATATTAATAAGATTATCAATTGATAATACAATCACTTCTATA